>JAGBGB010000072.1 GCA_017936205.1 Oscillospiraceae bacterium | reverse complement strand
TATTATAAGGATCCTGAGCAAACTCAAGAACGATTCCTGCATACAGCCTATGGGCGATTGTATCGTACCGGGGATGTGGTGCGTTGGAATACGGCAGGACATTTAGAATTCTTAGGTCGTCAGGATGACCAGATCAAGATCAACGGGAATCGCATTGAGTTGGGTGAGATCGAGTCTGCACTCTTCCGCATTCCGGGAATCCATGGCGCAGCTGCCATGTTGACTCAGAATGACAATGGCAGATGGATCACTGCTTATTATGTCTCAGAAGAAAATTACGATGAAGAAGTGCTGAAGACATCACTGTCAGAACAATTACCGAGCTATATGATCCCTCGTAGAATTATCCATTTGGATCGGATCCCTCTGACTCTTAATGGAAAAGTTGATAAAAAAGCACTGCCTGTACCTGCAATGAATCATTCCACAGCTATTACGGCAGACATGAGTGCAACGGAACGGACTGTTTTGGAGGTCTGGCGGGAGCTTCTTGGGCAGAGTGATATTGGGCTCCATGATAATTTCATGGAGATTGGTGGTAATTCAATTTTAGTGGTTAAAATGCAGGATCGTTTGGAACAGTGCTTCCCGGGTGTAATTTCGATTTCTGACATTTTTGTATTGCCTACCATTTCTATGCTTGCTCATCGGATTGATTCTTCTGCTGCATCTGAGATTTTAACTCTTGAGGCAATGCCCTTGAAACAAGGCATCTCATATAGCCCTGAAGCGGGGGATAGTGGGCGGAAGACGATAATTGATCGCTCTGTGCTCCACAAAGCCGTTCTGCAGTTGCTGGGGCAGGATGAAAACATGCTCCGCTCCGTACTTCAAGCAGCGTATTTTGCAAGCGTTTCTATGCTTACAGAACAATTAGAGTGTAGGTTGTACTATTTAGAGGGGAGCAGCTATTCTGAGCTTCCAATCAACAGATCTGATGATTTCTCAGAGCTGTTATCTCGAATTGCTGCATCCTATCAGAATGCAAATAAGCTTACAGAGCCTGAGATCAACTCACGGCGGAAGCCAAATGGCATTACCTGTGCGTTTGCTGTGAATGCCCCTGCCTGTAATGGGTATTCTGAGGAAGCAGAGCTTTATTGGAGCTGTGATTTTTCAGCTCAAGAACTGAAGATTTCTGTAGAGAGCAGAACTGTGTCTGACAGGATCCTGCAAGTTCTGCTTGAACGATTCCGGCAGCTTTTAAAGGCTGTTTTCGGAATTTAGGAAAAGCCTTACAGCATTTCCACACCTAACAATTGCTAACAGAAGGAGGCGTGTTGTATGGATGTTATGAAACATACCGCAACAAGCGAGGGAACCTTACATTCCATTTATGAAGAACTCAATAGAACAAGCTGTTTCTATCCCAAGGAACAGAGCATTCCGGATCTCTTTGCTCAGCAGGTTGCTCAGCACAGGGATCAGGTCGCAGTTGTTTTTGAGGGACAGACTGTCACTTATGGTGAACTGGATGAGCGATCCGGACAGCTGGCATTTGAGCTTCATCAGATGGGAATTGGTCATGGAGATTTTGTGGCAATTTGTGTCCGCAGAGGTGTGGAAATGCTGACGGCTCTCTATGCAGTTCTGAAAGCAGGTGCAGCTTATGTTCCATTGGATCCTGATTACCCAAGGGATCGTATGAACTATATTCTGCAGGACTGCGAAGCCAAAGCTGTTCTATTATCTCAGTGTAGCTTAGACTGTTCGATTCCCACCATCGATCTGCAGAATTGGTACGGAGAAGATGGGAGTAGTTTTGCTGTCCAATGCAAGCCGGATGATCCTGCATACTTAATCTATACCTCGGGAACCACAGGTAAGCCTAAGGGTGTTGTGATTTGCCATAAAAATGTGATTAATTACAGCTGGCAGTCCGATTACGGCGTTTATCGTTACGGAACAGAACAGGGCTATTCCTCTATTCTTTCTGTAACCAACTATGTATTTGATATTTTTGTTACAGAAGCTATTACATCCTTACTCAATGGCATGACTGTTTATATGGCTAATGATGAGGAACAAAGGAATGTTCGAGCCTTCTCTTCCTTGGTTATGAAGTATAAGCCGGAGGTCCTGCAGACCACGCCCAGTCGTATCCGTTTGTTTTTAGCACAAGATCCCGAATGCCAAGCATTAGGACAATTCCGCTACATGATGCTTGGTGGCGAGGTCGTCAGTGAGGAGTTGATTACACGTTTACGTGATCTGTGCCCCAATACAATTCTTGTTAATGTGTATGGCCCTTCTGAAACTACGGTCTGGTCTACTTGCGCAGATGTTACACATAATCAAGCTACCATTGGTACCCCTATTAGCAATACTCGGGTATATATTTTGGACGGCTCTCGTTTGTGTGCAACGGGTGAAATAGGAGAATTTTGCATTGCAGGTGACGGTGTCAGTCCCGGATATTTAAATCGACCTGAGCTCACTGAGGAGAAATTTATCTCTGATCCCTATGGTGAGGGCTTTCTTTATCGAACAGGGGATTTGGCTGCGCTGGAATCCGATGGGATGATCCATTTTTATGGAAGAGCCGATGATCAGGTTAAAATTCTTGGTCATAGAATAGAACTGACTGAAATCGATTCAGCGATCCGGAGAGTGGATGGAATTAGGGATTGTGCTGTGATCGTACGGGAGGACGGTTCCGGAGAAAAACGGATCTATGCTTACTTCTGCAGTGATCAGATCATAGAATCCCGTCACGTGTCGGAAAGCTTAATGAAATCTCTGCCGGACTATATGCTTCCCTCCGGGATGTTGCAGCTTCCTTCCATTCCTTTGAATGCCAGTGGCAAGGTGGATCGAAAGGCACTTCCGAGCATCTCAGTAGAATCTACACTGGAATATACCGCTCCTGAGACCGAGGAACAGAAGCTCCTCTGCGAGCTGTTCTCACAGATTTTTGGAATCGAAAAGGTAGGTATTCACGATTCTTTCTTCCATTTGGGCGGCCACTCCATTACTGTTGCGGTACTACTTCGTCGGATAGAAGAGGAGTTTAGCAGCAGGCTTTCTCATAGAAGTGTATTTATGTATCCAACGCCGGCTATGCTGGCAGAACTCTTAAAGTCAGAAGAGGCTGTTTGCTCCACTGCATTGAAAAAGGCTGAGGAGAAGGCATACTATCCCTTGTCTTCTGCTCAGATGCGCATGTACTTATCTCAAAGTCTTGAGGAGGATTCTCTACAATATCATTTGCCTGAGCAGATTCGAATTCGTGGCGCTGTGGATGTGCCCCGTTTACGGGTTGCACTACAGACTATGATTGCCCGTCATGAATCCCTACGCACTCAGTTCGTCCTTGTAAATGGGGAACCTATGCAGATAATCGTGCCCTATGCACAGGAGAACTTTGAATTTATCATTGACCATAATTCGTCTGAGGATACTCTGACGAAGGGCTTCTTACGCCCATTTGACCTTGCTGCAGCGCCCCTGCTCCGAATGAAGCTGATCGAGAGGGATAGCTGTCATCTGCTACTTATGGATATGCACCATATTGTCAGCGATGGCATGAGCGTGGAACTGTTCTGGGAGGAATTCTTCCGCCTATATGCAGGGGAGGAGCTGCCGGAATTAGAGTTTAGATATAGAGATTATAGTGAGAGTTATAGGAACAAGGATCTTTCTGCCCATAGAGAATTCTGGCTGGGTCAGTTCGATCGAGAGGTCGTTGCGCTGGATCTCCCCTTGGACCAAGCTCGAAGCTCACGTCGCAGTCTTTGTGGAGCAACGCTTGAGTTTACATTGGAACAAAAACTGAGCGATGACCTTCGTAGCCTCTGCAGAGAACATGGTTCTACGGAGTACATGGTGTTCCTGTCTGCAGCAATGATCCTGTTCGGTAAATATAGCCGACAGGAGGATGTTGTCATCGGTACAGCTTTCAGCGGAAGGGATTGCAAAGAAACGCAGAATATGCTCGGTATGTTTGTAAATACCCTTGCAATGCGTGGAGAGCCCAAGACTGAACTTTCCTACAGTGATTTCCTGAAGCAAATCAAGGACCTTAGCCTGAAAGCAATGGAATATCAGGATTATCCCTTCGAAGATCTCGTCAATGCAGTTGCTCAGGAGCGAGATCTGGCAAGGAACCCACTCTTTGATGTGATGCTGGTTTACCACAATCAGGATCAGGCACAGCTTTCTATGGGCAGTGCCACCTTGGAACGATCTGCTATTGATACAGGCTGTTCTGCCTTTGATCTGACATTCCAGATAGAGAAACATGGCAAGAGCCATAGGCTTTCTCTGCAGTATGCCTCAGATCTGTTTCATGAGGAAACTGCAAAACGTATGGTGGAGCATTACCTATATTTATTGCGGCAGATCTGTTCGAATAGTGATAGAACCATAGGGGAGTACTGCCTTGTTACTCCTATGGAACAGACTCGGATAAGAGAGTTTAATCACACCCAGCTTCCGTTCCCCGAGGATGAAACGATTACTTCTCTGTTTGAGCAGCAGGTGACATTACACTCTGACAGAACAGCATTACGATTTGGGACTCGAACACTGTCCTATGGGGAGCTAAATGCTTCAGCAAACTATATTGGACATAAGCTCCGAGAAATCGGGATTTGTCCGGGTGACTTGGTAGCTCTGTATGCTTCCAGAAGCTTAGAGGCATTTGCTGGTATTCTGGGTATCCTGAAGTCCGGTGGTGCGTACCTACCAATGGATCCGGAACTACCTCAGGAACGCCTGGACTTTATGTTTGCGGATTCCGGCTGCAAAGCAGTTGTGTATGTTGATAAAGCTCCTTCAGTGGATCTGCCTATGCTGTGTGTGGATCTGAAGCAGACTGAGTTAAAGCCGCCTAAGGCTGTGAATGTTGCTACAGATCTTGCATATTGTATTTATACCTCAGGTACTACCGGGAAACCGAAGGGTGTACTGATCGAGCATATCGGTATTTGCAGCTTAAAGCAGTATTTCATCCAAGCATTCCAAGTGGATGACAGTGATCGGATCCTGCAGTTTGCGAACCTTGTCTTTGATGCTTCTGTTTGGGAGTGGACAATGGCGCTTCTTAACGGAGCGGAATTGGTGATCTGTACGCAGCGCAATGACTTAGCTGCGTTTGAGCAGGAATTTGTTCAGCAAGGGATCACCGTGGCGACTTTGCCCCCGAATTTTTATATTCAGCTGAATCAGATCCATCCCAGACTGTTGATCACTGCAGGTTCTGCATCCGATCAGAGCATCCTGCGGAAAGCACAGGGATACCGCTATGTGAATGCTTACGGGCCAACAGAGACCACCATCTGCGCTACGGCTTGGGAGCGACAGGGAAATCCCTCTGTGCCTCCCATCGGCAAGCCGATTGCCAATATGCAGGCATATGTTCTGAATGGCTTGACCCCCTGCGCCATAGGAGAGATCGGAGAGCTTTGCATTAGTGGCATTGGTTTGGCACGAGGATATCTGAATCGGGAGGAGCTGACAGCTCAACGTTTTATTCCTGATCCTTTCGGAGAAGGTAGGCTTTATAGAACCGGAGATCTGGTACGTTGGTTGCCGAATGGGAATATCTTGTTCCTCGGCAGACTGGACGATCAAGTAAAGCTGAGAGGCTTCCGTGTGGAGCTTGGAGAAATTGAGGCTGTGCTCCGAGAGCTTCCGGAAGTGAGAGAGGCTGCAGTTCTTCTTAGGAAAGATTCTACGGGAGACAGCTTCCTTTGTGCTTATTACGGGGCTGATTGTGAGCTCCCTGAGGATAGACTGAAGATGCAGCTTGCCCGCAGCCTCCCCGAATATATGATCCCTGCATATTTTGTTCGTGTTCCTACTGTTCCCGTGAATAGCAGTGGAAAGGTGGATCAGCGGGCACTGCCAATGCCTGTGTCCTCTGTTACGCATGAATATATTGCTCCTCGGACGGAAATTGAGAAGTTTATCTGTGAGTTGTTTTCTCATATTCTTGGTGTAGACAGAGTGAGCGTTAAAGATAGCTTTTTTGCCTTAGGTGGTCATTCCCTTAGAGCAGCCAAGCTGGCTAACGACATCTGGGAAGGATTACATTGTCGGATCCCGGTTTCTGAGATATTCGCAGCAAAGTCTCCGGAAAGAATCGCTGCTTATCTTCAGGAAGCATCGTTTTCTGAGCGAGAACAGATCCTTCCGATTCCCGTTGCGGATTCTTATCCCATGTCCCCGGCTCAGAAGAGGATGTTCCTTGTGCAACAGATGGATCCCCATGGGATCTCCTATAATATGCCTGCTTTCTGGCATATAAAGGGCAACGTGGATGTTCAAAGGTTGGAAAAGTCCTTTGCGGCTATGATTCAGCGCCATGAGAGCTTGCGTACTGTGTTCCGAATGGAGGGAGAAGAGGCCGTTCAGATCGTTATGTCTGAGATTTCTGTTCCCTTCCGTTGCACAACATGGGATGGCGAGGTAGCTTATCAGCGCAGCTTTGTACGTCCCTTCGATTTAGAGCGTGGGCCTCTTGTTCGTATGGAGCTCCTGCACAAAGAGCAGGAATCAATTCTGATGCTGGATATACATCATATCATTGCGGACGGATTAAGCGTAGAGGTTTTCTGTAAGGAGCTTAGTATGCTCTATTGCGGTCGGGAGCTTCCTGCAACTCGCATTCAATACAAGGACTACAGCCACTGGATTCTCCAACAGGATACCGAGGCTGCAGGAGCCTACTGGAGGGAGCAGCTTGCAGAGCCTCCCATTTTGGATCTTCCCTTAGACCATGCACGTCCTCAGCAGCAGAGCTTTGACGGGGCTACGGTGTACGCTTCTTTGACAAAGGAACTGTCCGAGAAGTTGTCCCGACTTTCTAAGGAGCTGGGAATCACGGATTATATGCTTTTCCTGTCAGGAGCAATGGTCCTGATGAGCAAGTATTCTCGTCAAGAGGATATTGTAATCGGAAGCGCCTACAGTGGACGAACCGCTACGGATACAGAAGATATGATCGGTATGTTCGTCAATACCTTAGCATTGCGAGCTTACCCCAAGGGGGATAAAACCTGCGCAGATTTTATTGCTGAAATCAGACAGCTGTGCATGGATGCTTATAAGCATCAGAATTATCCTTTTGAGGATCTGGTAGATTCCCTGAAGCATCCCAGAGATCCTTCCAGAAATCCATTGTTCGATGTAATGATTGCTATGCAGAACTCTGCGTCTGCTGCCCTTTCTCTGGGTGAACTTGAGGTTTGTAGCATTCCCTATCATAATGAGGTGGCGAAATTTGACCTTAACTTCTTGATTGAGGAATCTCAGTCAGGATACATCCTTGCTTTGGAATACTGTACCGCCATGTTCCGAGAGGAAACAGCACAGGGGTTGCTTCAACATTACATTGTAGTTTTAGAGCAGCTGCTTCAGGATCCTCAGAGGAAGCTGAGGGAGATTTCTGCAATCACGGAGACGGAAAAGCGTGAGATCCTTTACGACTTTAATCTGACGGATGCTGCCTATCCTACTGACGCTACGCTTGTCACCCTGTTTGAGTCTCAGGTACGGAAAACACCGGATCGTATTGCGGTTGTGTTTGAGCATCAGCAGCTAACTTATAGAGAATTAAATGCACGAGCCAATGTATTGGCTAAGAGATTACGACAGCAGGGTGTTGGAAGAGATACGCTCGTGCCTATGTTTATAGAGCGTGGCTTGGAGATGGTGATCGGTATCTATGGTATCCTGAAAGCAGGGGGAGCCTATGTTCCTATTAATACCTCCTATCCCCGTGATAGAGTTGAGTTCATATTACAGGATTGTGGCGCATCACTCATTCTTGTAGGAAATACGCCGCTCCCGGTTGATGATTCCATCGAGAAATGGAATTTAATCAATATGGACTATGAGGCGGAGGACACCACCGGTCTTCAGCCAATTAACAAACCTGCGGATCTTGCCTATATCATTTATACCTCCGGCACCACAGGAAAACCGAAAGGGGTTATGATTGAGCATCGGAATGTGGTACGACTCATGAATAACAGCCGCTTCCAGTTTGATTTCTGTGAAGAGGATGTGTGGATGATGTTCCACTCCTACGGATTCGACTTCTCAGTATGGGAGATGTACGGAGCCACCCTCTTTGGTGGAAAACTGGTTGTAGTCAGTGAGGATGCAGCTAAGGACAGCGCAGCTCTGCGTCAGTTGATGCTTGACGAAGGCGTAACCATTCTGAACCAGGTCCCGTCTTCCTTCTATAACCTGCAACGAAGCTGTAACGGAGAAGAAGGGTTCGCCATCCGCTATCTGATCTTTGGCGGTGAGGCATTACATCCCGCTAAGTTAGAGCCTTGGCACCGTTGGTTCCCTCACTGCAAGATCATTAATATGTATGGTATTACCGAAACCACAGTGCATGTAACCTACCGTGAAATTGGGGATCGTGAGATCCAAGTAGGGCTCAGTGATATCGGTAGTGCGATCCCTACCTTAAAGGCGTATGTTATGCAGGGGAATTTCCTCTGTGGAATTGGTGTTCCCGGTGAGCTCTGTGTTGCCGGTGACGGATTGGCACGGGGCTATCTCCACAGAACGGAACTGACACAGGAGAAATTTGTTCCCAATCCCTTCGGAGTCGGACGCCTATATCGTTCCGGAGATTTGGCTCGTTGGCTGCCCGATGGGAATCTGGAATATCTTGGACGAATTGACGAACAGGTAAAGATCCGAGGCTTCCGCATCGAGTTGGGTGAGATCGAAACAGCTTTGCGTCACTGTGAAGCAGTTCGAGACTGTGCGGTCATTGTACGGAAGGATTCCATGGGCGAGAATGCTATTTTTGCGTACGCCGTCAGTGATGAAGCACTTGATTTTAGCAGGATCAGAGATACTCTGCGGCGATCTATGCCTGAGTATATGATCCCCTCTTATATGATGCAGATCCGGTCTTTACCGGTGACCAGGAATGGGAAACTGGATCGGCAGGCACTACCGTCCTTTACCGGGAGCGGTGAGCAGGATTATCTTGCTCCTCGAGATGATTTGGAGCGGAAGCTGTGTGATTGCTTTAGCAAGATCCTTGGTGTTGAGAGGATCAGTATTTCTGATAGCTTCTTCGAGCTTGGAGGTCATTCTCTGCGAGCTGTCGAACTTGCTAATACTGTAGGAAAACTTCTTGGATGTAACCTTAACTTGAAGGATATTTTCCTATGTCCATCGGTAGAATTGTTAGGAGCATATATCCGTGAACAGCTTTCAATCGAGGACGAGCTTCCCATTGCGGAGAATCGTATGTATTACCCCATGTCTGCAGCACAGAAGCGGATCTATTTCGTTTGTGCTATGGACGATGAGGGGACCTCCTATAATATGCCTCAGCTTTATGCCTTGTCTGAGGCTTTGGATGTTGGAAAGCTTCAAATGGCGTTCCGCAAAATGCTTGCTCGACATGAGATTCTCCGTACAGCCTTCCACATTGTGGATGGAGAGGCTGTTCAGCAGATACAGAGTGGCGTAGAAGCAGATCTGGAACTTTGTGAGGATTTAGAAAGCACAGAAGTTGACCTGATCAGAGAGTTTGTCCGACCCTTTGCTCTCTCCGTAGCACCCTTGATCCGTGGAAGACTCATTCGAAGGAAACAGGGCTACCTTTTTGCTCTGGATATGCACCACATTATTTCTGACGGTATCAGCTCCGCAGTCTTTATTGAGGAGTTGTCGGCTCTGTACAATGGACAGGAGCTCCCGATGCTTCAGAGACAGTATAAGGACTTTAGCTGCTGGATGTATGCCAAGGATCTATCTGCGGACCGGGAATACTGGTTAGATCAGTTCCGTGATGAGATTCCTGTTTTAGAGCTTACATTGGATGCGCCCAGACCCCAGAAGCAAAGTTTCTGCGGTGCCGTGGCTGAATATAAGCTCTCCCCATCCTTGACGGAAAAGCTCTGCACTCTGGGCAATAAAGAAGGTGCAACAGAGTATATGCTGTATATGGCTGCGGCGGCAGTGCTTCTCAGCAAGTACAGCTGTCAGGGTGATCTGGTTCTTGGTACAGTTGCGGCAGGCAGATCACACTTCCATACACAGAGGATGTTGGGAATGTTTGTAAATACCCTTGCGTTGAGAGTCAAGCCTGAGGGGAATAAGACCTTCCGCAGCTTTTTGAGAGAAGTGAAGGAGCTTGTTCTGAATGCGTTTGAACATCAGAATTATCCCTTTGAGGACCTGGTAGATCAGCTGCAGCTTTCAGGCGATGGTTCCAGAAATCCTCTCTTCGATGTCATGTTTGCTATGGAGCATGAGCATGGTACAGATTTAGATTTAAGCGGAGTGAACAGTCATCGCTGTAAGGTCGAACAGACAATTGCGAAGTTTGATTTGACTTTCCAGATCAATCGTAATGCAAAAGAGGCTGAGCTTACACTGGAATACAATACCGACCTGTTCTTGGAAGCAACTGCCCGTCGGATGCTGGAGCATTATCATTCTGTTTTACTGCAAATCCTGGAACAACCTGATCGTTGCTTAGCTTCTATTGAAGCCCTTACCGCAGAGGAGAGAATACGGATTTATTCCCACCAATTAGCACAATGCCATGATACTACCATTTGCGATACCTTGGTAGGTCGCTTTGAAAAAATTCTTGAACAGTTCCCCAATCACATTGCTCTTGTAGACGGAGAGGAACGGTTCAGCTATGATGCTATGAATCGGCGGATCAACAGCTTGGCGTGGAAACTGAAGGAGCTGGGAGTGCGGCGAGGGGATCTGGTAGCCATTCTGCCACGCAGAGGCTGGCGTACCATCGTTGCAGTTTGCGCCGTTCTGAAGGCAGGAGCGGCCTATGTGCCCATTGATCCCGGCTATCCTGAACAACGGATCCGTGATATTCTGGAGGATTGTGATCCCAAGGCGATCCTCACCTACGATTGTAGGGTTGAGAGTGAAAAACCGACCCTTGAGC
>JAGBGB010000071.1 GCA_017936205.1 Oscillospiraceae bacterium | reverse complement strand
GCCTAAGGCTTGGTTTTTTTCTGGTGGGGGAAGGTGGATTTGAACCACCGAAAGCACTGCTAACAGATTTACAGTCTGCCCCCTTTGGCCACTCGGGAATTCCCCCATATTCAGTTCCTCAGCGAGCTCTGTGGAGCCGGTAGACGGACTCGAACCCCCGGCCTGCTGATTACAAATCAGCTGCTCTACCAACTGAGCTATACCGGCATCTCGCTGAGAGCATGGTTATTATACTCACTAACTGCCGATTTGTCAATACCTTTTTTCAAAAATTTTTAAATATTTTTAATTTCCCTCGTTATGCGACAAAACAGACTTTTATATACCACACGATACCAGTTTTCTGATATGTCCGTCCCGATCATCTGCAAAGTCTCGGAGCAGATCCCCTCGTCCATAGGCTTTTGCGATCCGGCAAGCAACCATCCGAATATGGGATACAGGCTCGTCCTTGAACAGATCAAACAACAATAAATAATTCTCAGAATTGCAGAAACCTTGGAGACACTGTGCAAGAGCAGTTCTGATACTATTCTCTTTGCTACTATGATATAATCTCAGGATCCGATCCAAATTCCCTGCTGTTTTTTGAACATTCATCAAAGCCCCATAATAATATCCACTTAGACTGTTATGGTTTCGCTCTATGCAGCCAAAGAGCTCTTCCTCTTCTACCATAGCCTTTCCACTCACGATTTGATCCAGCGCCGTTGTAACAAGAAAGTGCTTTTCACTTCTGAGAGCTGCCACCAGCTCTGATTTCAGTTCCACAGCCTGCTCATAATCAAAGATCACTGCCAGAACACACCTACGCCTATATGGATCAGAAACACATACATATTCCCTTAGCAGCTCATAAGCTTCTTGCGTATTTGCCAAAGCCAATGCCTGACAGCTTGCCGCAAAGATTTGCATATCCGAGGAAGCCATCCTCTGTTCTAATTCACCCAGTTCCATAGCAATGGGAACCGGTTCTCCATTTACACTTCGCATCTAATCACCTATCTCGTGATATTCGTGCTCCCTGTCTCACGGAACAATCTTGCCCTTTGATACATACCTGCTCTGTCAACCTGTCCCACTCGGAACAGACCGTACAGATCCTCTGCCCTGCGTTCCAGTGCTGCGTAGCTGCACTTGGGTGCTTCCTCCCCGGGATGGAGCAAGAGTAAATCAGGCCGCTTCCGCAGCTGCCGCATCAGTTCCTGTCCTCGGCTGTTCATAGCCAGAACACGAGCATAGGGCACAGGCTCCTTCTGCATTTCCTCAGTCATGCCCAGAAAGGCACACAGCAGCATCCGCTTCAATCGTGCCATGGGATACCGCTTAGACTTGGCATGCTCCAGAATCTCAGCCAGAGAGCCCTGTGTTCTGCACGCCTCCATAACCTTCCGCCATAAGCCCTCGGATCCGTAGGGCAAGGCCTCAAAATCCCCTTCCTCCATAAATCGCAGTACGGAGAGCCACGCCCTCTCCCCTGCTTCCACAGTGTATCGTGGTGCTGCTTGGAACAGCTGCCACGCTTCATGGGGAACATAACCCTCCCAGTCCTCTACACTGCGGAGAAAGGATGCTGAAGGCTCTGCTTGCTCTCGTCCACCGTGATAATTTCCACCACGATGGAGCACTATAGGCTCCATAGTACTGTTTCTGCGCAGCAATGCTTTGCAGTATTCTATCGCTAAAATATTGTTTGGCTTATCCAGCAACCCCTTCTCCATCCCCAATGCCTCCGCTGCAAGCTGACGAGCCTTGGGGAAAGACACACCCTTCTTCAGTTCTTCTCGCAACCCTTCCTGCAGCTTTTCTGACAGCAGGAGGGCTGCTCCGTCCATAAGGCTCTGCGCTGTGCCGCTTTCACTTCCGAAACAAAGACCATCCATACATCCCAAACGAGAAAAGATCTCTACAGCACCGTCAGCGAAGCCCTCCGCAGAAGAAATGGCATATGGCAGAGGCAACTCCAAAACCAGATCCGCACCGCAGAGAACCGCCCCTTTCGCTCTCGTATACTTGTCCATAATGGCAGGCTCTCCCCTCTGGACATAGCTGCCGCTCATGAGGCAAACTGCCCGTCCCTGCTGCCTAACAGCCTGAAGCTGTTTGGCATGACCGTTGTGGAAGGGGTTATATTCGCAAACAATACCAATATTCTTCACAAAATTTCCTCTTTTCCCAGAAATGCTCTTGTAAAATTTCAAAAGTGTGATACAATAATATAAGCTATGATGATAGATACATCCTATCATAAAGTTATCCAAAAAAGCAAATACATTTTTACAGGAGATGACGAAATCATGAAAATTCTCGTTATTAACGCAGGCAGCTCTTCCCTGAAGTATCAGCTCATGGATCCCCAGAGCGGCGATGTATTCGCAAAGGGTATTTGCGAGCGTATCGGCATCGACGGCAGACTGACCCACAAGGTTCCTGACCGTGACATTAAGGAAGTCCGTGAGCTTCCCATGCCCACCCACGCAGAGGCCATTGAGGCTGTTATGGCCATTCTGGTTGATCCCGAACTGGGTGTTGTAAAGTCCACTGACGAGATCGACGCCATCGGTCACCGTGTTCTCCACGGCGGCATGAAGTTTGTTGCATCCTGCATCATTGATGAGGCTTGCAAGCAGGCCATCCGTGACTGCATCCCTCTGGGCCCCCTCCACAATCCTGCAAACCTCATGGGCATCGAAGCCTGCGAGAAGGTTATGCCCGGTAAGCCCCAGGTTGCTGTCTTTGATACAGCTTTCCACATGACCATGCCCCCCAAGGCATACCGTTATGCCATCCCCACCAAGTATTATGAGGAGGACAGCCTCCGTCGTTACGGCTTCCATGGCACCTCCCACCGTTTCGTTTCCAAGCGCGCCATCGAGCTCCTGGGCAATCCTGCTGAGAGCAAGGTCATCGTCTGCCATCTGGGCAACGGTTCCTCCCTGTCCGCTGTGAAGGACGGTAAGTGCGTAGACACCTCCATGGGTCTGTCTCCTCTGGCAGGTGTTCCCATG
>JAGBGB010000070.1 GCA_017936205.1 Oscillospiraceae bacterium | reverse complement strand
CATTTCAAACTTTTTGTAATGAAAACCAAGGGATTTTTCGCAAAACTCGGAGTTCGATTTTGAAAATCGGACTTTTTCAGCAGCCTCCATTGCGCGTCCGACAACCACCAAACATTGGTGGTTGTGAAAAATGTTGCGATCTTTGGAAAAAATACATCATTTTCGGCGGTTTTTGTGTTCAGGGCGTTACGCCATGACCCGGACGCGCAATGCGCGCCCCTACGAATGGTGCGGAAAATCGGAATTTGGTAGAGAATTGTTGCGGTGGTTTCTCTGGGGGCAATTAGAAACGACCTTTGGATTCCGTTGAGATCCAAAGGTCGTTTCTACAGTTAGCGCCCCTTGTGAAGGAAGCGGAGGATAAAGGGAATGCTGATCAATCCCGTCAAGCAGTCAGACAGAGGCTGTGCAATCTGGATACCGGTCAAACCAAGGAAGGGCACACCAATAAGCAGCGTTGGGATCAACAGTGCCCCGGAACGGAGGGTAGACAGGAGAGATGCGATCCCTGCCTTCCGAATACTCTGATAGAGCATATTTACCGGCACGGACAGGGGCATAAACAGCAGACCGAAGGCTGCGAAACGCAGTGCCTTGGCACCGATCCGAACCACTTCAGGCAGATCCTGAAAAAGGGTAATGATGGACTCTGCAAAAAAGAAGGTGCACACAGACATCATTCCCACAAATACTGCAGAGAAGCCCATGGTAAACAGCAGACCCTTCCGCACACGTTTCACCTCTCCTGCCTCATAGTTAAAGGCAGCTACAGGCTGGAAGCCCTGACCGATGCCCAGTCCCACACACATGACGAACATGGAATAGCGGTTGACCACACTCATAGCAGCAATGGCAGCATCCCCGAAGGGCTTGGTCAAATTGTTCAGCAGGCTGCCGGAGATAGCTGTCAAGCCCTGACGGATCAGGGAGGGCAGTCCCACACGCATGATAGAGAGGTAATCCCCAAGCTTCTTGCTTATGAAGGATAGACGGATCTTCCCCTGTGCCTTCGTGCAGTACATCACCAGCAGGATCAGGAAGCTGACTACCTGAGATGCAGCAGTTGCCAGTCCTGCACCGTAAACGCCCAGTCCTGCCACACGAACCAGATAATAATCTCCGATTATATTCAGAATTCCACCTGTGGTCAAACCAAACATAGCGAAGAAGGCCTTGCCCTCAAAACGGAGATTATTATTGAGGATCAGGGAGCAGATCATAAAGGGACAGGCGATCAGCACCCACATACCATAGTCTCGTGCATGGGGCAGAATGGTTTCGGTGCTTCCCAACAGCCTCATTAAGGGAGTCAGGAGCAGCAGACCCAAGATCATGATCACACAACCCACAGTGCCACCTGTGAAAAAAGCAGTAGAAATATACCTACTGGCTTCCTTGGAGTCCTTCTGCGCCAACGCCTTGGCTACCAGAGTGCCGGATCCGTGTCCCAGCATAAAGGCAATGCCTTGGATCACAGACTGGAGTGCGAACAGGATCCCTGTTGCCGCCTGTGCGCTTTCACCCAGAGTTCCTACGAAGTAAGTATCCGCCATATTGTAGATGCTGGTGATCAGCATGGATATGGTGGTAGGCATGCCCAGACGAATGATCAGTCGGGAAACCGGGGTTTTGGTCATTTTTTGAAAATGCAGCTCGGAGGCTGACAATGACTGTTTTTCTTTCATAATCATACTCCATTTTAAAGCACAGAGGGCTGCAGCAATTAAATTGCAGCAGCCCCTGTTAGATGATTTAATTGATTCAAGCTCAGTCTCGGCGCAGGGCCTCGATGGGGTTGAGCTTCGAAGCCTTGAGGGCAGGTAGGAGACCGAATACCAGTCCAATGAGGACCGAGAATGCCACTGCAGCAATGATTGCAGGAATGCTGACAGCCGAGGGGGTCTCCATAAATTTCGACAACAGCTGGGACAGTCCTACGCCTCCGGCTGCTCCTAACAAACCGCCGATGCCCGTAAGCACGGAAGCCTCGATCAGGAACTGCGCAAGGATCCTGCGACGCTTTGCACCCACAGCCTTCCGCAGACCGATCTCTGCAGTTCGCTCGGTCACATTGACCAGCATAATGTTCATAACACCCACACCGCCAACTAACAGAGAGATCCCTGCGATCCAGATCAGCTGCTGATTTGCGGAATTACTCATAGCCTGCAGCTGCTCTGCCCGTTCCAGAAGGTCATTGCTGCGATAGGACAAACCATTGTGAAGCACATCGGCTGCGATCAGATTCTGGTTCAGGTAATCCTCTGCAGCCTTGCCTGCAGCAGTCATATCCTCCGTAGACTCAGCACTTACGTCTACCATCTGAGGCTCATCGAAGCGATATACCACAGGCCATGCGGTCCGTGTCAGATAAATGGTTCCGTTCTCTGTGGTGGCATAGAGCTCGTAATCCTCCTTGGAGTTGATCACGGGCTCGAAGCTGCTCTTCCGTTCCAGAATACCGATAACTGTAAAGGGCTCACCGGTGATCTCGAGGATCTTACCCACGGGATCCTCTGTTCCGAAGAGACTGCGAGCAGCCACATCGTCCAGAAGCACATTCTTCTGTACAGAGCTAAAGTCCCGTTCTACAAAGCCGCGTCCCCGACGGATCTGGTAGCCATTGACTTTGAAATAATTCTCGTCCACACCGTAAATCTGTCCATTGAAGGGCGTATTGCGGTAGAACACCCGGTCCGCATACTCACGGTAGGTGTAGAAGGACACATCACGGATCCCACTCAGCTTCCGCATTGCCTCTGCATCCTCTGCATCCGCCTGCAGCACACCGGTAGGATTGCCGTAGTACATCATTTCATAAGCCATATCATTCTGGTAGAGCTGAACCGTGACCACATTATTCCCCGCACCAATGAGATTTTCCTTGATCTGCTCGTTGGTGCACTTAATGGTAGAAATAATAGAAATAATGGCAGCAATACCGATGATAATGCCCAACATTGTCAAGAAGGAGCGGAGCTTATGAGACAAGATGCTCTGAAACGCTTGTGAAATACTGGAAAACATCGTACCGCCCCTCCTTTATGTCATTTCTTCCATATACATGTCGCCGCTGTCCTCATAGGTCTGGGCTCCATCTACCACATCCTTGCCATAGGGGAAAGCGATCCAGTCCTCCTCGGTCAAGCCGCTGAGCACAGCTGTATAGCCCCACTCTACTGCACCTACCTGAATATAGGTCTTCTCCAACAGGCCAGCCTCATTCCGCTTGTATACATAGGAACGGCCGTTTTCATCCCGAATATAGGCACTATCCAAATACAGCGCACCCTTGTTCTGATCGCTGTCTGCATGGAAGGTCAGGCCTACCCATTCTCCCTCCTGCAGCTTAGCCTCCGGAGGAACTACAATAATTGCCTCATAAGCAGACACATCACTGTTGCCGCCGGCAGGGCTGTAGTAGGCATTCTGTGTGGGCTCGTCAGAAATGGAGACCAGAGAACCGTTGACGGTATAGCCGTAGTTCATCCATGAGCTAATGGTTGCAACGGAACCGATCTCATAGCGTTCCAGATCATATTCTCCAAGATATATAGAAACATAATAGGAACCACCCTCGGAGATCTGCATCAGAGGCTCTCCCGTAGATGCCACTGTCTCCTCATCTCGCAGGTTTACCACGGTACCGTTTACCGTAGCAGTAACCACACCGGTACTCATTTCCTGTTTCATGGTTTCGTAGGACAGCTTCTGCATACGAGCCGCCAGATCCAGATCTCGGATCTCCAGTTCCTTTTCCCTCCGCATGACTGCGATCTCTGCAGCGGTATAGCCGGAGCTAGTATCTACCCATTCTGTGGGTCGGGTCGTAGGCGTGGTGGGGATCTGTACATGTTCGATTTCCTCAGGAATGAAGAAGCTATAGCTGAGCCGGTACTTGGGATCTTCCTCCTCAGCCTCAGTTTCCTCCTCAGCCTCAGTTTCCTCCTCAGCTTCGGTTTGCTCCTGATCTCCTTCACCGGGCTCATTGCCGATAATGGGGGGAGTGCCAGGCTCCGTAGGATCCGTAGGATCCGTAGCCTCTGTAGCCTCGGTTTCCTCTGTGCCGTCCTGGGTTTCGCTTTCTGTAGGATAGGTCTCTACAGGTTCCGGTTCGATCTCTTCAGCCGTGACATGCAGCCCCCAGATCTGCAGCAGCTTCCCTGCCAGGGCATCGCTCTCACGGAGCTCGAAGGCGATCCAGAATTCCTGTATCTGCTCTGTCAGATGCTCCATGAGGAAATCTTCATCAAATTCCAGATCCTCTCCCCAAAGGTAACGGTAGGGACGATCCTCCGTGCCGTTGCCGGAGATGAAGTAGGGGATGTCATCCACAGGCTCCAAAGGCGCCGTAGTAGGCACTGTCGTAGGACGAGTGGGAGGAGGGGGAGTATAGGGCTTCATTTTCTTAATATTCTCTAACTCCGCCTTTGCAGACTTCAGCTTCAGCTGTGCCTGTTCTGAGGCAAGGCGGGCTCGTTCCAGCTGAATATCTGTCAGAGTGGTATCATAGCGGAACAAAGCGGCGCCCTTCTGCACCGTCTGCCCCTCTGCAACAAAGATCTCCAGGATCTTCTGGGTTCCGGACAGGTAAACAGACTGTAAATTATCGGTAGAAACCATGCCCTGATAGCTGGGAGCCTCTCCCATGTAGCCCATAAGGTGGTCAGATACTGCAGACACGGGAACCGGGTCTGTCTTCCCTGCAAAATACCACAGAGCTCCTACCAATATGGCGACGACCAGAACGAGGCTGACGGTTGTGATCAGTATGGTCTTCACTCTCTTAGACATCCTGCTCAGCCTCCTTTCCGTTTTCAAAGAAGCTTTCCATAGGCTCCATGCCTATGAGAGCATGAGCCTCCTGCAAGATATCCGATTCCTCCTCTGCAAACACATCCGGGGAGAAATGGAACACATCCCCTGCATCTGCAAACTCGATCTGGGGCTTCTCAAATACATCCGGGATCTGAGCCAGAACATCCTTCAGATCTCCTGACAAGTCACGTGTATCCTCCATGGAGCTTGGGGCAGTGCTCTTCGGCATCTGTCCAATGTCGAAAATCGGTTCAGCACCTTCCTCAAAGTCTACCTTCCGTGCCATTCCCTGTGTCTCATAGTCCGGCATACCACCGGTGAGAACACCGTCACGAATATGGCAGATCCTTCGAGCACGGGCTGCAACCTCCTGCTCGTGGGTGATCATAATAATCGTCACACCCTCGGCATTCAGCTCATCAAAAATATCCATGATCTGCTTGCCCGATGCGGAATCCAACGCACCGGTAGGCTCGTCAGCCAACAACAGCTTGGGCTTGGTCACAATGGCTCTGGCAATGGCAACTCTCTGGCACTGACCGCCGGATAACTGGTTGGGACGGAATTTCATCCGATCCTCCAATCCCATACGTCTCAGAGCCTCCTCTGCGCGAGCACGGCGTTCCTTCTTGGGTACACCGGCATAGAGCAGGGGCAGAGCCACATTGTCGATGGCGTTCATCTTAGGCAGCAGATAGAAGCTCTGGAACACAAAGCCCAGAGTTTCATTCCGCACCTGTGCCAGCTTATTGGAACGGAGCTTGCCGATATCCTCCCCACAGAGCAGATAGGCTCCGCCGGTAGGCACATCCAAGCAGCCGATCAGATTCATCAGGGTAGTCTTGCCGGAACCGGAGGGGCCCATAATTGCAAGATAATCCCCTTCCTCCACCTGCAGGCAAACATCCTTCAGCACACGGACGGGCTCCTTGCCCTGGATGTAGTCCTTGCAGATATCCTTCATTTCCAGCAGCATCATGCTCCCCCTCCAACATCTCCGGGTATGGGCTCAAAGATATCCTCAGGAAGCTCTACACTGGCAGCACCGCCGGACTCGTCTCCTACGGGATCCATGGGAAGCTCGTTCCCGTCATCGGGAATGGCAAAGTCGCCCATATCCCCGATTTCGGGAGTCATATCCGCAATGCCGTTGTCCTCGTTATAGTCGATCTCACCGTTCTCGTCAGTCTCACCCGGTTCCTCACCCTCGGAGGTGCTCTCGCCCTCTACAGGCAGCTGGGGCAGGATCTCCGTAACGGGAGCTCCTACACGGATATCCTCACTGGGGAAGGCAATACGATCCGTCAGGCTCAAACCACCCAGGATCTCATAACGATTCAGAGAAGCATCGAATTCTCCCAGCTCCACAGGGAGCATCTGAATCTCCTCATTCTTATCCGCAGCCCAGACGAAGTAGCTTGCATCGGTCTGGTTCACACAGATATAGGAGGCATCCAGCCATAGGCCGCTGCCAACGGTAGTCTGACCGTAGTTAGGCTCGATGAACACATGCTGTCCCAAGAGCATCCCCTCGCTGCTGTCCGGAGTCACATAGAAGGGATAACTGCTGGAGCTGAACATATCGTCCTCTCCGCCATAGAAGAAGTTGTCATTGTTGTTCTCCTCGGACTGGGTCTCTACAGAGGTAATGACACCTGTCCAGCTATGGTCTGCATTGATACGGGAGCGGATGATCACACTCTGTCCTGCGTACAGCTCGTCCCGATTCAGCTCATTGACGGAGCCCTTCACACGGTATTCCCCTGCTTGGGTCAGGACGATGTAAGGAAGAGGCATACCGGTAAAGTTGTCATAGCCGCCGTCCTTGTTGATCTCCTTGACCTGTCCGGAAACAGTGGCCTTGACCTCTCCGGTCTCGGTGTTGTTCTTCAGGTCCGTCAGCTCCTTCTGCTTCAGGGACAGATTGTATTCTGTTTCCTTCTGGTCGGTCTGCAAGCTCTGGATCTGCAGGGTGTATGCCAGCTTCTCGGATTCCTTGGCATTCTTCTTTTCCTTCTCTAACTGGGTGATCTGAGCCTTCAGGTCAGAAATGCTGTTCTTCATCTGCTCGATCTCCAGATTGACCTTGTCGATCTGCAGGCTGATGTTCCCGGTCTTGTAGATAAAGAGCACATCGCCCTCGTTGACGGTCTGTCCGACCTCCACACACAGGCCGGAGATCTCACGTTCCGGATCCCGCTCTACCTTGACCTCCTCCTGAGGCATGACCACACCGGAGCTGACATTGAAGGCCCCGGTATTGCTGTAGCCCATAATCTCTGCTACGCTCTGAACATAGACCGGTGTCAGCTCCTCACCGCAGCCGGTCAGGAGGGTCAGTACCAGGCACAGAGCACAGAGGCACAGAGCCAGCCGCTTCATAGTAGTTCGTCTCTTCATAGGGTTCCTCCATATGTCGGTGGCTTATCCAAGGATCGCTGCAAGGGCGGCTTCCACCTCTGTGGTATCCAGAGTCTCTGCCTTCCCTGCATCACATGCTTGCGCAACAGTGGGATCAATGGGCAGCCGTGCCAGCACCGGCAGATGATACTCCGATGCGATCCGTTCCAAATGGCTCTCGCCAAAAATGCTATGCCGTCCACCGCAATCGGGGCAGCGGAAATAGCTGTAGTTCTCTACCAGTCCCAGAACGGGAATATTCATCATAGCAGCCATCTTTACCGCCTTGGCAACGATCATGGAAACCAAATCCTGAGGAGAGGTCACAATGATCACGCCGTCAATGGGCAGGGACTGGAATACGGTCAGGGGCACATCCCCGGTTCCGGGAGGCATGTCCACGAACATATAGTCCACATTGTCCCAGATCACATCGGTCCAGAACTGCTTCACCGCACCTGCGATCACAGGACCCCGCCACAGAACAGGGTCGCTCTCGTTATCTAACAGCAGGTTGATGGACATGATCTGGATGCCGCTGCTGCTCAGGGCGGGATAGAGACCCTCTTCATCTGCACCCTCGCACTCGTCTACACCGAATGCCTTGGGGATGGAGGGTCCGGTAATGTCTGCATCCAGAATGGCTGTCCGCTTCCCCGTCCGCTGCATAGCAGTGGCTAACAGGGAGGTAACGGTGCTCTTGCCAACGCCACCCTTACCGGATACGACGGCAATCACCTTCTTCACGCTGGATCTGCTATGTAATTCCGCAAGCAAGCTCTCCTGCTTCCGTTCGGAACAGCTCTCGCCACAGGATGCACAATTGCCGGTACAAGATTCACTCATAATAGGTACACTCCTTCTTATACATTTACTTAATCTATATCTATTCTATTATAGTCTAATCCCCTTCCTCTGTCAAGAAAGAATCCTTGGAA
Organism: Oscillospiraceae bacterium; assembly: GCA_017936205.1. Classification (GTDB taxonomy): domain Bacteria; phylum Bacillota; class Clostridia; order Oscillospirales; family Oscillospiraceae; genus JAZOXB01. The sequence continues at coordinate 862 of JAGBGB010000070.1, read as the reverse complement.
ATCCCCACAAATTCTACACTTTTTCCCCAACATATTGTGTATAAAAAGCCCAGCCTCCCATGATGTGCCAAATCATGGGAAGCCGGGCTTTTTTACTGCGTCAGAAACCACCTTTTGCTTCATAGTTGGCAACGATCGCAAAATATGATTGATCAAATTATGACCAAAGTCGACAGAGAAAAGGACTGAAATACAAACAGCCCCCTTTTTTCTGCCCTATTTTCGCAGCTTGTCCTTTATGACAATCAATCGATTCTCCCATTTATACCATTTCTTATCCCTCCCACGTTTCGCATTAATACCATTACAATTATAATTGTAATAATGTGTTTATGTCAAGTGTTCCTTTCCATAAACTATTAGGGAAGGGGGTGCAATTTACTATGGATAAAAAAGAGATCAACCAAATTGTTGGCACAAATATTAAGCGTGAACGAGAGAAAGCCGGGTATACCCAGGAGCGGTTCTCCGAAATGATAGGGATCGGTGCGAAAAGCCTTTCTGCTGTAGAAAGAGGGGTCGTGGGTGTTTCTCTTACAACCTTGATCAGAATATGCGAGCTGCTATCGGTTTCCACCGGAACGATTCTTCTTGCCCCCTCAGCCAAGAACGATCTGCAGGGCATAACAGAGCAGTTAGAGCATCTTTCACCGGAGCAATTTGAAATTGCACGGAGCATCCTATGTAAGCTCATGGAAGCCTTCTCTTGCTCCGAGAAATAAATCGGGTAGGAGGCTACCCATTAGTTGAGTAGCCGTCCTCCCACACCACCGTACGTACCGTTCGGTATACGGCGGTTCAATCGTAAATGCAAGGACTCGTACTGGTCAAGGATGCTCATGTATCCTGCCTGTGCGAGTCT
>JAGBGB010000069.1 GCA_017936205.1 Oscillospiraceae bacterium | reverse complement strand
GTCCAGAACGTCTGGCACAACTGGGAGAGAGATTAAAAGTTTTATATTTTCTTGAAATAAAAGAAAAATAAAAACTTAGTGCGTTAAATAGTTTGAGATTTAGAAAATCAAAATCCCTGCTATGACAAACGCATGATCTCAAAATCCTGAATATCGCACATACAAAAACACTTCTTTCCTGACAGAGGACGGAAGTGTTTTGCTAAATCAGTCCGGAACGGCCTATGTGCCGTTCCGGACGGTGCAAGCGGCACGACACATAGGTCGTGCCCTACGAGGGAAAGGGCAAAATGATCCGTAGGGAACGGCCTGTGTGCCGTTCCGGATAATGCAAGCGGCACGACACATAGGTCGTGCCCTACGAGGAAAATGGAAAACAATTCGTAGGGAACGGCCTATGTGCCGTTCCGGATAATGCAAAGTTCCTAATGGGATTCTTCCCATGTCACATACAGTTCCTCTGCAGTTAGCAGGGCTTGCTCCAGCAGACATTTGGCTTGCAAAGATTTTTCAGGCTCCTCTAAAAGATCTACCGCATCCGAAGCCGCACAGCACAGAAGTGCATACATTTTTTGGTAACATTCCAAGCTCATAAAACCCCTCCACTTTTGCTTTTTCTTTTTTTGAAAATTATCATAATAATTATAATGCAACAAACGACTTGTGTCAATAGCGAGGCGTTATTTTCACAAGGTTTATAAATTGTACAAGCCACCATAAAATATTAAGAAAGGGGGCTTGTATAATGAAATCGGAATACAAAGGCTTATATGAAAAATTTGGATTGAATGTTGTCTATTATCGCAAGCGGAAAAAGCTGACTCAATTGCAGCTTGCGGAATTGGTAGATATAGATCGTAGCCACATTAGTGCCATTGAATTGGGCAATGTGGGCGTCTCCTTCGATGTAGTTTTCAAGCTCTGCGAGGTATTAGAAATCACTCCAAAAGAACTGTTTGATTTTAGAAATTGAATAGTATGAAAAACTAACCAAGCTTAAACGATATTGTAGCTTTCTGCCACTATTTCAAGGTATCTGCAGACTATCTACTGAATATCCCAAAGGGATATCGAAGGTAAACCGCATAGAGACGGAGCTGTGTTCCTTACAACACAGCTCCGTCTCCGTTTTTTATAACATCTTTTGTTCTCTGAAATTCCGATTTATCGCACCCTTCGTAGGGGCGCGCAGTGCGCGTCCGACAACCACCAAGAATTGGTGGTTGTGAAAAATGTTCGGATTTTTCGGAGAATTACCTCATTTCCTTTGGCTTTTGTGTTCATGTCGTTCCGCCATGAACCGGACGCGCAATGCGCGCCCCTACGAATCGGTAAATCAAACTGTGTGATAAATCGGAATCAGGCCGTCTTAAACGCTTATTGGAGGTACGGTTTTCTCTGAGGGAGGAAGATGGTCAGGAGGGTGGCGATCAGGAGGACGAGGGTAACGATCAGGCTGGCTTCAATGCCGAAGCTGCCACCGTTGATCAGCTCCATCCCGTCCTTGGGGATCATACGCACAACGGTAGGCATACTGCCTGTACCGCTGACCTGTATACCCAACACATTCCCCTGCACGAAGTTCCACGCACTGTGAATGGCACAGGCCCCCCACAAATCTCCCTCCCGGAGCACATAGACCCCCATAAATACACCGAACAGTGCAATATTGATCAGAGGGATCAGACCGAAACCGGGATTGAAAATATGGAGCAAAGAAAATACCACAGAGCTGACTCCCACAGCAACAGCCATTGCACAGCGGTTGGACAGGGACATCATAAAGTAGCCCCGAATCAGGACCTCCTCCGAAGAGCCTTGGATCACAAAGCCCAAGAAGTACAGCAGCAGTAAGCCCACAGGGATCTTGCTGACCATCTCTATACGGAAGCCTCCCATAGCCCATGCGATACCCGCACACAGGACGATCAACACCGTTCCTATGAACAAGCCCTTACCATAGTTCACAAAAAGAGTCTCCTTGCGGAAGCCCATAGACAGTCCGGAACGCTTCTCGATCCAGATACAGTAGCCAATGGCTGCAAAGGTAGTGATCCCTGTCAGGAACAGGCTCAGCAGCGTGATCATAGGGAACTCTAAAAGGCTCTGCTCATTTATGCCGGGATTGAGAACCACAACCACCACCGTCGGGATCGCCAGCAGAACCCCCGTTAGCAGAGTTGGTATCATAAACACTGCAATAAAAATCAAAATCTGCCAAATGATTGCCGGTTTTCTCTTCGCCTGTCTGCATTGCCAAAGCATAGGCTGCCGCCTGTAATCGATCATGAACATCTCTCCTTTTGAATCAAGTGTATATATTTTATAGCACAGAGGTCACCGAGTCAATCATAATATCTGCTCTTTCAAAAAAGATCTCCTGCAACTTAATGCTGCAGGAGATCCTTGGTGGATTATGTTGAGATTACTTAGCCTTAGGGCCTGCCTCTACGATATGGGCGGGCATATTGGGGTACTTCTTAGCAAAGTTCTCAGAGAACATGGTAGCCAGCTTGTTAGCCTGTGCATCATAGGCTTCCTTGTCTGCCCACAGTCCGCGAGCATCCAGCATCTCGGCAGGAACGCCGGGGCAGGAGGTGGGGAAGTCTACATTAAATACATCATGGTGCTTGAACTCCACATTGTCAAAGTCGCCGTTGAGAGCAGCGGAGACCATGGCACGGGTGTATGCCAGCTTCATGCGCTTTGCGCCGGAGGCTGCGGAGCCGCCTGCCCAACCGGTGTTGACCAGATAGACCTTTGCGCCACTTTCCTGAATACGCTTACCCAGCATCTCTGCATAAACAGAGGGATCCATGGGCATGAAGGGCTCACCGAAGAGGGTGGAGAAGGTGGGCTGAGGCTCGGTAACACCACGCTCGGTGCCTGCCAGCTTGGAGGTGAAGCCGGTAACGAAGTGATACATAGCTGCATCCTCGCTGAGGCGGGAGATGGGAGGCAGTACGCCGAAGGCATCGGCAGTCAGGAAAATAACGACCTTGGGAATGCCGCCAACACCGGGAATAGCGGAGTTGGAGATGTACTCTACGGGGTAGCCTACACGGGTGTTCTCGGTGAGGGAGCCGTCGTCGAAGTCGAACTCACGGGTCTCCTCGTCCATCACAACATTCTCAACCAGAGAGCCGAAGCGGATGGCGTTCCAAATTTCGGGCTCGTTTTCCTTCTTCAGGTTGATGCACTTTGCATAGCAGCCGCCCTCGATGTTGAAGATGCCGTCGTCTGCCCAGCCATGCTCGTCGTCACCGATGAGCTTACGGTTGGGATCAGCAGACAGGGTGGTCTTGCCGGTGCCGGAGAGGCCGAAGAAAACAGCGGTCTCATGGGTCTCGGGATCCATGTTGGCAGAGCAGTGCATGGGCAGGATGTTCTCCTTGGTCAGAACATAGTTCATGGTGGAGAATACGCTCTTCTTGATCTCGCCTGCGTAACGGGAGCCTGCGATGACGATGAGGTGAGCCTCGTAGTCGATCATAATGGCAGCCTCGGAGTTGACACCGTCGATCTCAGGGTCGCACTTGAATCCGGGAGCGCAAATAACAGTATAGTCAGCCTCACCGTATGCAGCCAGTTCTTCTGCATTGGGACGGATGAGGAGCTGATGGATGAACAGATTCTGAGAAGCCAGCTCGTTTACGATGCGGAACTTCTTGGTATGGGCGGGATCTGCACCTGCGAAGCCGTCGAAGATAAAGATCTCACGGCCCTGAAGGTATGCACAGAGCTTGCCCTTAATGGCGTCAAACTTCTCTTTGGAAATCGGACGGTTGACCTTGCCCCATGCGATATCGTCATGGATGGCAGGAGTATCGACGATGAACTTGTCGTTAGGCGAACGACCGGTGTACTTACCGGTAGTCACAACAAGAGCGCCTGTGTTGGAGAGCTTACCTTCACCGCGGCGCAGAGCAGCTTCTGTCAGCTGTGCGGGGCCGAGGTTGCGGTAGACTGCCTTGGGGGCAAGAATGCCCAATGCTTCGAGACCGTAGGTTTCCATAGTATATCCTCCTAATAATGATACCGCTGTCAAACGGCTTATTTATGTCTTTCGGTGAAGCTCAAACCTTCACCACATACATCATATCATAAAACATTGATAATTTCCATATGTAATTGTAATTTTTTTGTGACAAATCCTCAAAATTTTATTCCCACCTCCAAGCAATCACATTCCGCCTCTCATATGCACGAGGTTGACACCTCATGTGCCTGCAAAAAAGCTGCGTTTCCGATGAACACGGCTCTTGCAATGGCTTATGTGCCGTTTCAGCAAAGCGGAGAGGTATATTCCTGCGAAAAGGGACTTGCAAGAGGAACTCTTTTTCCCTGTCTTGACAAGCCTTTTCTGATGGGGTGCTGCAAATGATCAATATGAGCAGCTGTCTTCACAATATAATGGCATTGCGTTTTGCAATGTGGGATCTTCATCTTTATCTGGACACTCATCCCGATGATGAGGAAAAGCTTTGTCTTTTAAACAGCTACAAAGAAAAGTATGCTTCACTTCTTCCCGAATTTGAAAGTCAGTACGGCCCGTTGACGGCTGATTCCGGCTCCGGCTGTGCCTGGCTTAAAACACCCTTCCCGTGGGTGAAAGGCGGTGCTTGCTGATGTTCCAATATGAAAAAATACTTCAGTATCCCATAAACATCAAAAATCCAAACCCTGCTTATGCGAAAATCATAATTTCCCAGTACGGCGGCCCTGACGGGGAGCTCGGTGCCTCGCTGAGATATCTCAGCCAGCGCTTTGCTATGCCTTATAAGGAGCTTCAGGGACTTCTCACGGATGTGGGTGTCGAAGAGCTCGGGCATCTCGAGATGATAGGCACTCTCGTTTATCAGCTTACCCGTAATCTTTCCAACGAGGATAT
>JAGBGB010000068.1 GCA_017936205.1 Oscillospiraceae bacterium | reverse complement strand
TTCTCCTGCAGCAGCTTAACTGCCCAAGTCATGAGCTCGGGGCCGTTAGACTCAGCAGGTCCGATGTTGACATCCAGATAGGTTGTACCGGCCTTGATCTGCTGTGCAGCACGCTCAAGGATGGGATCGGGATTGAAGGTTGCCATAGCCTCGCGGATCACGGGGCTGATGCAGTGGATTCTCTCACCGATGGTGATAAACTTCTTGGATTCCACATTACGGGTCTTGTAGGTAACACCCATGTCCTTCTTGACGATCTCGGGAATGACGATCTTGGAGAAGTCCAGAGGAGCGTTGTCGTCAACGACTTCCTTCTTGGGCTCAACGGGCTTCTTGGTGGCAGCAGCAGCCTCGGCAGCCTTGATGTACTCGCCGTCACGCATGTACTTGACCAGCTCAACAGCCTCACGGGGACCGATAACAACATTCCACTCAGGCAGCTTGTCGGCGATCTCGCCCTTCATAACAGCTACCTTGCCGGGGATGATCAGGGTACGGTTGTTGATCTTGTTCAGCAGATCGAACTCGTCGAAGGTCTTCTTCACAGTGGAGGAAGAGAACTTGCCTGCTGCCCATGCGGTCAGAACAGACATACCGGAAGCGTCGGTAATGAGGAGGTTGACGGGAACATTTGCACGCTCCAACTCGCCGCTGACCAGGAAGTAGGACAGAGCGAAGTCAACAGTCATAACAATGGGATCATCGGGACCTGCACCATTGATGGGGTAGATACCGGGAGTGACCTTCATGGGCTTCTGAGGATCGGTGTAGATGTTCTGACGGAGGCCGTACAGAGGCAGAGCCTGTGCATAGTTCATCTCTTCCATAACGATGATGGAGCCGTACTTCAGGGTGAAGACGGAAGCCAGAGCATTCTGCAGGTGGAGGTCGCCCTTAGCCAGCTTGGCAACATTGACGATGGAGGGATAGCCGAAGGAGCGGTCTCCGTCCTTCAGAGCGGTACGACGAACCAGAACAGCGTTGGCATAGGTTTCCTTAATGGTCTTGCCGGTAACGTCCAGGATCAGGTTCTTGTTGCCTGCTGCTTCCAGCTTGGTAACGGTGTCGTGGAGCTCGGAGAGGTTCTCACCCTTTACGCCCAGAACAACACCTGCTGCAGTAGCAACAGCGTTCATATCAGCGTAGTTGGAAGCATCTGTGCCAGCCAGAATGGGCTTGCTGTCCTTGCAGAGCTCCAGAGCTGCCTTGGCAGTCTCGGGGCAGGGGCAGTCCAGGATCAGGTTACGGCCGGTGGCCATAGCCTTCTTCACCAGTTCAACATAGTCAGCAGTGCCGTTCTCGCACAGAGCGACACGGACGAACTCTACATACTCACGCTCGCCGATACGCTCGTAGTCAACCTTCTGCAGATCTGCCAGCTTTGCATCCACAGTAGCCTCGTCCATGCTGGTGCATACACAAACAGCAAAACGGTTACGGGAAACCAGAGTCTTCTCATGACGGAACAGAACAGTCTCGCCACCGAGCTGGATGCCGTCGCCTACGGTCAGGGTCTTCATGGGAGGTGCAGTAGCCTCGGACAGCTTTGCCAGAGCATCAGCGGAGAAGTAGGGGCATTTGCTCAGCTCAACAGCACCCTGTGCAACCTTCATACAGAATGCCATACAGGTGGGGCTGCCGCATTCCTTACAGTTCTTCTTGGGGGAGAGTTTGAAAATATCTAAGCCTTTCAGTGCCATGTGTAAGTACCTCCTTATTAGACCAGTGCAGCGATCATGTCAGCAATTGTCTTAACTGCTGCAGGATGGCGCATGATCACAGCGTCGGAGCCGCTTGCCAGACAAGCAGCAGCAGTGGTGATCTCCATGTTGATACCACGCTCCTCAGCGTCGCCCCACTCGGGCATATCAGCTTCGGGCATAACGGATTCCTTCACGCCCCAGGTCTCAGTGGAAATAGGGGTAATGATGGGCATCTTCAGCTGGTCGTCGGACTGAGCCAGAGCAGCAGCACGGATGCGGTCCAGAGTGGAAGCCACATACTCGTAGCCGTAGCCTGCAGCAGCAGCGCCGGCATTCATAACGATAGAAGTGGGAGCAACGCCTACGCCCTCAACGAGAACGTTCAGCTGCTTTGCCAAGTTGATGTCAACAGAGGACTCTGCGCCTACCTTCTGACCATAAGCCAGAACAGCGGAAGCAGCGACGGTCTTGTAGTTCTCCTCACGGGCGGAGAGAACCAGAATGTTCTTACCCTGGAGAGCCTCGGAAATCTTATTGAACAGCTCTGCGTCCTTCTCGATGTTCTTGCAGCCCATGATGACCAGGGGCATGTCGGTAGCATCGGCAACGGACTTGGCGATCTCAACACACTCTGCAGTGGCCTTGTTCTCGCCGTTGGGATCTGCACTCTCCATACGCAGACAGATGAAAGAAGCACCGGGCATGGTCTCGGCACGCTTTGCCATCTCGGCAGGGGTGGTGCAGCCTTCGTAGAACTTCAGCAGCTCGGGCTGGGTGAAGGCAGCGATGCCTGCATCGGGGATCTCGACACCGATCTTGGGTGCGTTCTCGATGGGAGCATCGAAGGAGTAGAAGGGCAGGACATTTACGCCGCCGAAGGTAACGGCCTTCTCGCCGGTACCGATGGTAACCTTGGCGATAGAAGCGTTAAATGCCTGGGTCTTGGGTTCAAAAGCCATGGATATACCTCCTGAAAATAATATAAAAGTTTGCTAACTTGGGATTACAGAATCAGTGGCAGGGATTAGATCCCTGCAGATTTGAGAAGCTGACTGAGAGCCTGCTTCATGGGGCTGGAATCAGGGATCTTACTACTGGGCTTGCCCATACAGTCCGCCTCGTACACAGCCTCATCCTGAGGAAGAACGCCAAGGAGCTTCAGTCCGTGCTTCTCGATCTCCTCACGGACACCCTCGTTGAGGATGCCGCCGGGAGCTCGATTGACGATGAGGCCCATTTGGCTGGGATTCAGCTTCAGCTCCTCTACCATCTGGGCAATTCTGGCTACAGCCTGAATGCCGCGACGGGAGCAATCGGACACCAGAAGCAGCGTATCTACCTTAGGCAGGGTGCCACGGGCAATATGCTCCATACCGGCTTCATTGTCGATAACGGTATATTTGTAGTTTCCCACATACTTGTCCACCTGAGTTTTGAGAATGCCGTTAACGAAGCAGTAGCAGCCCTTTCCCTGGGTCCTGCCCATGACCAGCATATCAAAGTCATCCTCCTCTACCAGAGCGGTATTGAAGCGGTACTCTGCATAGTCAGCCTTGGTCATGCCCTTGGGGATCACATCTCCCCGAAGCTCAGCCTGTGCCATTTCCTCACGAACGGTTCCCAGAGTGGTATCGACCTCCACACCCAGAACCTCATTGAGGTTGGAGTTGGCATCGGCATCTACCACTAAAAGAGGGGTCTTTCTTTCCTTGATCAGATAGTCGATCATCATGCCGCAGACGGTGGTTTTTCCTACGCCGCCCTTACCGGCAACTGCGATGGTATGTGTCATAGGGTTCTCCTTGCTATTGGTTTTGCTTACTACCCATAAGGGTTCATCATCATGGTAACACAAATGCAATAAAAATTCAAGTCGTATCTTTTTATTTTCTGCAAAAGCCCTGGTTTTTTTCAGAGTTTTTCTTATACAAAAGGATACGCCATGTTTATTCCGCAAGGATCTCGGTGTAAAATAATCATTGTGAACCCATCCAAATCGGTGTATGAGCCCGCCGTCATAATAAGCCATTGACCGATCTTACACAGTTTTCGTGCAAGATCGGTCAATTTTTTCGATTTGGAACCGCTCTACAGAGGGTGTATCGATCCCCCCTTAGGGTATGGTATTAGTGCTCGGGATCTTCCTTGGGCTTATCCTTCTTGGGATGATTCCGATGCCCCTTCACATCCAATACGGACAGGACCTCGTGAAGGAAGGAGTGGTCACGCTCCATCTGAAGGCGAGAGTCCCCATTTGCATAGAAAAAAGCGAACAGAGCCAAGAAGGTGCTCCATGTTAACGGGCGGGATTTTTTCTCTACCGCAAGATATGTCTGCCTTGAAATACCTACTGTCTGGGCAGTTTCTGCCTGAGACAAGCCAAGAGTGACTCGCAGAACAGGAAGCTGGCCTGCAAATCTACGCATCAGATCTTCTCTGACGGATTCTTCTGTGGGGGCACATTTTCTATCCTTGTCCTTATCCGGTCTTTCCACATCATGTTCCTGCAGACCTTTATCTATATCCTTATCCTTTTCCTTCTTAGGGTCTACCTTATCGATTTTATCTTTCATTTGTATCCTCCCTGTGGCATGATGTTGCAAAAAGAAATTCAAGCAGTTGCTTGCTACCATATTGTGTAATTGCCGACGGGATGTATTATAGCAGGAACATCCCAAACTGTCAATACGCAAAGATTATAATGTGATAAAATGTCTAATCTATTAATAAACTTGCATTATTAAATGTCATCATTGTACTTAAAATAGAATTTTTGTATAATTTAGTTACCAAATCACTGATGTATAAATGCACGATAGGTTGTTTTTAGATTTTACACAGAGTCATATATACTAACTTTATGTATTAAGCAGAGTATATCTATAGAAATATTTTACAAAATGTACTTGACTTTTCAAAAAAACGTGTTATACTTAGGACAAGAGATCCACAAAGGCTCTCAACCAACACGAAATCTTTGAGGAGGTCAATGTCTTATGAAGAAGATCATGGGAGTTCTCGTTGTGATGGTTTTGATCGTCGCCCTCACCGGAACAGATTCGGATCTGGCAACCTGCAATGCTGCTCTGCTTCGCTTTTTCTCCACAATCCCGGGCTTATTGGTTGGATTCCTAAAGGATTTTGGAACACTGCTCCTTGAGATCGGATCCGTGATCATTGCAAGCTGAGACGGATCCTCCGCCATAAGCTATGGCATGACAGCCGCTACCGAATGTAATCGATTTTACTGAAGGCAGTTGTACTCGGGGCAAGGAACTACCTTCTTTTGGGAGCTACGAACGTATTACATTTTCAGCGCACAGAAAGGACAAGGCTCTCTAAGACCCTCGGTGCATTTGGGTTTTAGAGAGCCTCCTTTCTACCGGTGCTGCAGGGGTTTGTCCTGCTTATGCCATGTGAGGAAATAAGAAGATGCTCAAGACATCTTTCTCTTGACAGCGAATGTCCATCAGTGATATGATTCATGAGTAAAGCTGTATTAGGCTATCACCTTTCGTAAGTTTACTACCCAATATGGTATTGCTCGCAAGCAAAAGACTGCACCGTGCGTAGGGGCGAAGCTGTGTCTTCGCCCGAGAAACTACCGAATGGCAAAGAGCATCGTTCTTTTTGAGTATGGTTCAAAATCGTAGTGCCACGGGC
>JAGBGB010000067.1 GCA_017936205.1 Oscillospiraceae bacterium | reverse complement strand
CCCCATTACATGGGCAGGCAAGGCTCTGGATCTGGAATCCAAGGTAGCTCTGAAATTCGTCTTCGATCCTGTGAATTACAAGGGCGATCTGTCCAAGCTGAGTCTAAAGGTAAGCTACACCGATATTCACGGCACAGCTAAGACTGTGACCTTAGAGGATCCTGCGCTCTACAACCCGGATCGGAAGATTTATGCCTTCACCTTGGATGCACTGTTGGCAGCGGAGCTTCGGACTGTGGTTTCTGTTCAGATCTTCGCAGACAACACTCCTGTCTCCTGCACCCTGCAATACAGTGCCGACACCTACGGGAACAATAAGGAAGGAACATTGCTCGACCTGTGCAAGGCTCTGTTTGCCTACAGCGACAGTGCAAGGGCTTACTTCTCATAAAGGAAATTTCACCATCTGTGCCGCCATGGAGAGGCTTCCTCCATGGCGGCATTTCGGCAAATATAGGCTGGAAAGAACTATGTTTTCATGATAGAATCATAAAGGAAACAGGTCCTACTATATAGCGATTGGAGGAGAACCTATGATAAAAAGACTGATTCTGTGCTTTCTTGCGCTTTCCCTATGTGTTTCTGCTGCTCCGTTATTTGCTTCCTCGGCACAAGCGGCCTATGCAGATGAAGATTGGCGGCAACTGAAAGACCGTTATAGGGAATCCTTTTGCGGAGATGCTTCTGTGGATTGGGAGGATCCCGAGATCCGTAAAATCGTCGGGGTTACCAATGCCACCGGCATAAGCACTTCCGGCATCGGCTATAACGGGGGCAAATACTGGTTGGATCTGGAAAACAATCGGAAGAATCCCAACCGAGTATTTGGCAATCAGGATATCACCATCCACATTCCAAGTGACACCATGCGGAAACAGCTTGTTTACCTGTGCTATATGGCAAAGGCCTACGGAACACCCGGAACTTCCTACAGCTATTTAGACGGAAGTGGGACTCTGCAAACAATTCAATTGTATCAAAATCCGGAGCTTCGCAATGCCATTTTCTATGGATTGGAAAAATCCATGACCTTCTTTCACTATGAGGCATGGGACAAGCAGCACACCGGCCACGATTCTACTACCAATTACAATTGGTGGGATTGGACTTACGGAGGACAGAAGGAAATTTTAGAGGCTCTCATCATCCTGACACCCTTTCAAAGCACCAAGGAGCAGGAAATCAGTGATAAGATGACTGCCACCTGTCTGAAGCTTTTGGATGCCATACGTCCCAACAACACGGGAAAAACCGATAACACCAGTATCGGCTACCGCCGTGTTCGCTTAGGCGTTTCGCCCATGATCGCCGCACTGACAAAGAACACGGCTCTCATGGAGGAATCATTGACCAACTTGGTAGACTTCTTAGAGGATGACCCTTCCAAACGGGATGGGGTAAAGTCTGACTATTCCTATATTTGTCATTTCTACTATCCTATGGAAGGGACCTACGGTACGGATGTTTTGGGAAACCGCATCATAGGTGCGTACTCTGTTTTGGCAGGAACGGCCTTTGAACCCACAACGGAGCTGCGAAAGAATCAGTTCCGCTGGATCATGGAAACCTTCCGTCCTGTGATCCACAACGGTGTTCTTCTCGCCATGAACAGCGGCCGTTTCCCCAATTCCGGCCGATCCTATGCAGTGGATGCTCTGAAAGCGGCCTTGCGTTTGGTGGGCTGCTTTGGTCCTGCAGAGGATTTGCAGCTGAAGCAATTCATTCGATCTATGGTGGTTCAGGATACCGAAGCAAACACCCGAAAGGCATACAGCTCCTTTGCAGTTTCCTTGGGAGAGGTGAATCTGGTGCAGACCCTGAAGGAGATCGTTATAGACAGCACCATACCCCCTGCAAGTGAGGAATATGCCCATATGCGTTATGCCACGGATCGGGCGGTACAGCATCGGGAAAACTATACCGTAGGCATTGCCATGAGCTCCAACCGCATTGGCCCCTATAAATGTGTTAACGGCTGCAACCGCTACGGATGGCACACAGGGGACGGCATGGTCTATGTCTATAACGATACCACCAAGTACAGCTATGACCAGTATGGAGAGACCTTTCAACGCTTTGCCAATATGTACCGTGTTCCCGGTACCACGGAAGAGGATGCCACCTTGCGGCAGCCTTGGAGCGAGCGTGCACCTTACTTTACAGGCATGACCTACACCCATAACGAGGCCGCAGGGAAGGACGACTGGAAGCAGGACTACGACGAAGACGGCACCAAGGCCTGCAGCTTTGTAGGTGGTGCAGAGCTGAATCAAAAGTACATTGCTGCCGCTATGGAATTCGAAGCATACAGCTGGACAGAGGAGGAATCCCGTCAGGAGCTGATCAAGATCCATAATTCCGCTCAGCCGGACGAATTTGCAGAACGGAATAAAATGAAGCAGGTTCTGGTATCGGATCTCAGTGCCAAGAAGTCCTATTTCCTCTTCGATGATGAGATCGTTTGTGTGGGCTCAGACATTGACTTCTCCACCCGGAGCAATGGGGTCAATACCTATGTAGACAATCGGGAACTGCGGGAAACCTCCGTTTCCGGAGGAAAGACGGTTTACGGAACCGATGATATTCTGGTAGACGGAAAGCTGTTGGAGAAGACCAACCGCTTTACAGCCCCCAAGAGCTACACGGATCCCACATGGGTCCATGCAGAGAACTTCGGTGGCTATTACTTCCCCACAGGGGGACAGGTCTACGTGAACAAGACCTTCCGACAATCCAGCAATGACGGAGACAATACCAACGATGACTATAACCAAATTAATCTGACACATAACCCAACCAACGGAAGCCACAGCTTCTATGAACTTTGGATCAGCCATGGAGAGGCACCCCAAAACGGAACCTATTCCTATGTAATGCTGCCGGAGAAAACGCCGGAGGAAACCAAGGCATATACTGTAAATCCGGATGTAAAAATTCCGGTCTCTACAGAAGCCCTCCATGTAGTACGGGAGGAGACACTGGGGATCACTGCCATGGTGTTCTGGAAGGCGGGATCCTACGGCGGCATTACCGTAGATCAGCCTATGATCCTCATGGTGCAGGAGAGCAACGGTGTTTATGAGCTTTCCGTATCCGATCCCACCCAAGAATTGAAAAGCGGTACCATCACGATTCAAAAGGCTCTCCATCTGACATCCGAAGATCCCGAGCTAACTGTCACCGGGAGCGATAAGACTGTAATTAAGGCAGATTTCAGTAAGGCCCTCGGTAAGAGTCTTACAGCAAGCTTCTCTGTGGGGAAGGAGGAGACGGTTCTTTTCGACTTTGCTGACGGACGGAAATACGATAGTGGGGCCTACAGCTTTACAGATTACAGCCTTGCCAAGAATTGGACTGTAAGCGGCTCCGCTCCTACGATTTCTAAGGGGACTTTGGCACTGCCTTTCAGCAGCACCGGAACGACGGAGCTTACTGCCGGGAAGTTGAATCTGACCTCTCCCGGTACAAGAACACTGCAGATCCGTCTGAAGGTCAGCGGTTCCACAGCCTCCAACGGAAAAATCATGTATTCCTATTTGACAGATACTTGGAGCACAGAGGCAACTCTTTGTACCTTGTCCCAGACTTGCTTGCAGGGAGAGCTTGCGACCTACAGCACCCGTCTCACCTTACCCGACAAGGCAGTAAAGGGCCTAAAGCTCCGCTTCACCGGCTTGTCGGGAGGCACAGCCACAATAGACCATATTTCCTTGGGAAGGGAGCCGGAGAACCTGTACTTCGGTTTTGACCGGGACAAAGCAGCCTTTTCCTATCTCACGGGAACATACGGCGGTTATGATTATCTTGATACTGCATGGGCCACCAACCTCAGTGCTAAGACAGGACAGTTCTACGCTGTAGAAGACGGGCATTTGACCGTCTATGGCACAGACGAATATAACGGCACTGCCGGAACAGACCACGGCATCTATGTAGAAACCACAGCCAAGGTCGGATACTATCCCTGGACTACCCGTGACCGCCACGCCCTGTCTTATGATCCGGAAAAGGCTGAAATTTTGGAGATTCGTTTTAAAACAGAAGATCTCGCAGCTACACCGGGAAATACTCCCCGATTGGTACTTCTTTATGCCCGGGAAACAGATGGGGTTGTAAGTCGGAATGACAAGCTGAGTATCCCCTTTTCTATTCAAAACGGAGTATATCAAACTCTGCGGATTCCCGTGGACGAAACCTTTAAGGACTCTGATTTTATCAAATCCTTAGGCGTACGGTTCCGTTTTACAAAGAGTGTGGATGAGATTTCTGTAGGGAAGATCTCCATTGACTACCTGTATGTAGGCAGTAGGAAGGATGCACCCTCAAGTCTTTATTTTGACTTCGAAGCCTCAGAAAGGTATGACCGAAGCGCTTACGGGGCCATAGACTATTCTCAGGGGAATTGGAGCTACAGCAGTAATCGACTTTCCGCACCTGTATATGAAAAGGGAACCGTTTCTATGGAAATGGAAAAGGATCCGGCGAATGGAAGCCTGTATTTGCAGGTGGGGCCGTATCTGACCCAAAAGTTCCCCTTGCATTTTGATATTTCTCAGAGCGAGGTGATCCAGCTCCGATTTAAGCTGGAGAATTTTACGGTCAGTACCAATGCCAAGGTGGGCCTATATTATTATACCACCCTAAACTCCCATGCCAACGGCAAGGATCAGATCCACAAGCTCCTTGACACCCCGTTAACAGCGTCACATGTCAATGGAGAATATGTCACATTCACATTCCCTGTTACGGAAGAAATGAAGGCTCTTGCAGAAATCCGAAGTCTGCGTATCAACTTCAGCGGCCTGGGGAAGGGAACGGAAACAAGGAAGATCACCGTGGATCATCTGTACATCGGCTCCTACGATCTTGTCCCCATGCAGGAATCTCTGTTCTTTGACTTTGAAAAGGGTCAAGAAGATCTCCTCCGTTATCATCATGAGGTTTATGGCTATACGAACTTCGATTTAGCGGATAACTGGTGGACCAATCTTTCTTATGCAAGTGAACCTACGATGGAAAAGGGAATTCTTACCTTCGCTTCTGCCAATGCTGAGGGACGGACCAACCACTATGTACACAGCGGCCGGACCCACAATGTTCTTCCTTTGGCTTTTGTGCCGGGGAAGGAAGATGTTTGTCAGATCCGATTCTCTGTAGAGAACGCACTCTGCTCTCATGCGAGCGGACTTGCTGCTTTCCAGCTTTACTACGGTGTGGGCACCAATGCCACTGCAGGCTACGATCAAGTAGAATTCCTGCTCAGTGACTATGTGGATGGGGGCTATGTGACCATGACCTTCCCCATGGATAGCAGCGGGTACTTATCTGCCGGAACCATTACGAGTCTCCGCTTCCAGTTTGCCAGGATCACCTCTGCGGAGGGAGCAAATGCTACCTTCCATATTGACTATCTGTATGTAGGTCCGATGGAGAAGGCTCCGGCAAGGGAGAAAAATCTGTTTATAGATTTTACCAATACCCCCGCTGACCAAGTCAGATATGAGGACAAGCTCTACGGCGAGAAGAATTTGGATCTGGCCTCAGCCTGGTGGACCAACAGCAAGAATGATCAGGAACCGGTCGTGGAGGACGGAGCTCTGGTTTTAACTTCTGCACAAGACTCTGCCTCTACCATTCATTATGCTCTGAGCTGTGAGACCTTTGGGGCTTATCCCTTGCAGTACACTCCTAAAGAAGGGGATCTGTGTCGGATGCGGATCCGTTTGGAAAACGGTATGGCAACGGAGAGCCACGGAAATCTCCGCATGTCTATGATCTACGGTGTGAAGGACAATAACTCCGCAGGCTTTGACTATGTGGAGCTTCCCGTATCCGAGTATATGGATAAGGGCTGGTTTACTGTAACCTTCCCAATGGACAGTGGGAATTATTTGTCTGCACCTCAAATCGTCAGCATCCGCCCCCAGGTGTCCTATGTGACCGGGAAAGAGGGCGAGCCCTTCCGCTTCCTCATTGACTATATCTACATTGGGACGGAAGAGGAGCTGCCTGCTTCGGCAAACTATTACTTGGCAGACTTTGACAACAGCAAGGCATCCCAAGAACGCTATACGGATAGATTGTACGGCGGCCTGAATCCGGATCTGCCGGAAAGCTGGTGGACCAACTCCACCTACGCTACAGCTCCCGTGGTGGAAAATGGGACCATGACCCTGTATTCCAAGGAGGACACCCGTACGGATCACTATTTCCACAGTGGCCCGGCTCATGATGTCTATCCTCTTGCGTATACTCCGGGGGATGGGGACTACTGTCAGGTTCGATTGAAGATTCAGAACGCTGTCAGCACCAAGGCAGACGGAACGGCACGATTCAACCTGTACTTCGGTATTGGAGAAACGGCTGTGGTTGCTTCCGGAAACAAGGATTTCTCCCTGTCGGAACAGGGGAACGGAGAATACTTCGTTCTGACCTTCCCTATGAAGCACAGTAAGTATTTAAGTGCCCATGAGATTTCCTGTATTCGTCCTCAGCTTTCTTATGCCAAGAATGCAGAGGGAGAGAATCTTTCCCTGACTCTGGACTATCTCTATTTGGGGCCCAAGGATCATTTGCCCCTGCCTCTGTACACTGTAACATTCTGCAATGAGGATGGAACAGTCTTGGAGGTCAGAGAGGTACAGAAGGGAGAAAGTGTGGCCTATACCGGTTCTGTGCCCACAAAGACCTATGATGCTCAAAGTCATTATAGCTTTAAGGGTTGGGACAAGCCCTTGACCAACATCCAAGCCGACACCACCATCACTGCGCAGTTCACCGCCACCGCTCACAGCTACATCTACACCAAGATCAATGCACTGACCCATAGGATCAACTGTAAGAGCTGCAGCTACTCCACCGAAACCGCACACAGCTACAAGGATGGCTTCTGCAGCTGCGGCGAGCCTGAGGTCAAGGAGCCTGTGGAGGAGGCCTCTTTGAAGCTGAACCACAGCTTGAATTTGGCAAGCGATATTTCTGTCAATTTGCTGATTCCCAAGACCCTCTTAGAGGACTTCGATATGAATACGGTTTATGTGGAAAGTGTCGTTGATTGCTATGAGGGAAATCATCTGACAGGAACAAGCACCCTCCGCATAGAGCCTGTGGAGAACGGAAACTATTATTACTTCACCCTGAATGGCTTGACTGCAGTGCAGATGAACGACAGGATCTCCTCCGTGATCTACGGCACCAAGGACGGGCAGCCTTACTGCTCTCCCGTAGATGTATACAGCATCGCAAGCTACGCCTATTCTCAGCTGAACAACCCCGACAGACCTGAGGCATTGAAGACCCTCTGTGCTGATCTACTCCGCTACGGCGCCAAGGCTCAGATCTTCAAGAGCTATCGTACGGATGCTCTTACAGATGCCAATATGACAGCAGCACACAAGGCACATTTGTCCGATATAGGGGCTGTGACCTTCGGCAATACCAATAAGATTCTGAATGATGTAGACAATGCCCCCATCAGCTGGGCGGGCAAGGCTCTGGATCTGGAATCCAAGGTAGCCCTGAAATTTGTCTTCGATCCTGCAAAATACTCAGGAGATCTGTCCAAGCTGAGCCTGAAGGTCAGCTACACCGACATCCACGGCACAGCTAAGACTGTGACCTTAGAGGCTCCCGCGCTCTACAACCCGGAGCGGAAGCTTTATGCCTTTACCTTAGATTCCCTCTTGGCAGCGGAGCTTCGAGCTGTGGTTTCCGTGCAGATCTTCGCAGACAATACCCCTGTTTCCTGCACCCTACAGTACAGTGCCGACACCTACGGCAATAACAAATCAGGTGCCTTGTTAGATCTGTGTAAGGCTCTATTCGCTTATTCCGACAGTGCAAAGGCTTATTTCGTCCTGTAATGAGCAAGCCACAAGCAGATACAGCCTTGCAGAAACACAATCCTCGTTCCAACAACAAATAGCACGGAGGGACCGCCCCGTCATAAACAACGAGGCAGTCCCTCTGTATCATTCCTCAATCAAATCCCGATTTATCACACCATTCGTAGGGGCGCGCATTGCGCGTCCGACAACCACCAAGAATTGGTGGTTGTGAAATAGGTTGCGATTTTAGGATAAATTATATCATTTTCGATGGTTTTTGTGTTCATGCCGTTCCGCCATGAATCGGACGCGCAATGCGCGCCCCTACGCAACGGTGAACGAAGCAGTGCGATAAATCGGAATTCATCGAACAGTTATCATATTTGCACCGGATCCATGGCTCTCCCAAAGGGAGGGCCATGGATCCGATGGAGGACTGGGAGTCGATGCGGAAAACCTTTTTCAGCAGGTCCTCTTACCTGAATGTCATCGGGGCAGATCCGCTCTGCCATTTCCCCGCAAAAGCGTAAACAAAACTCAAGTTCTGATTGAAGGGACCCGTACAGGTACATTGCTCAACCTGTGTGAAGCCTTCTTTTCATGCGCTGGTGGTGCAAAGACTTATTTCGCAAGCTGATCCAATTGCAGAAAAGTGCTTGTCTTTCGGAACTCCGTTTCCGAGAGGCAAGCATTTTCTATTTCAGGAGCCTACGCTCCACGTGCATCTTGCACCCCGGCATTTTTTTGGAAATTTCCCTTTTCCTTTCAGTTGCACTTTCTTTTCTCTTATGCTAAAATAATGAAAAAAGAAGGACAGTCTTCTTCACAGGCTTCAAAAAGCCGCTGCATTTCCTGCAGCAAACAAAACAAGGAAAGGATATCGGATCATGTTTGATTTTACAACCATAATGGAACGCAAGGGTCGGGATGCCATTGCAGTGGATTGTGTAGGGCAGATGCCCGGCTTCGCCCCGGAGGGTCCTAAAGAGGGCTTCGACATTATCCCCATGTGGGTTGCGGATATGAATTTTCCCACAGCCCCCTCCATTGTGGAGGCGGTTTCCCATCGTCTTTCTCACCCTGCCTACGGATATTTCCAGCCCAGACAGGAATACTATGATGCCATTATTCGCTGGCATCAAGAACGTAACGGTGTGCAGGGACTGAGCCCGGAGTGCATTGGCTACGAAAACGGAGTTCTGGGCGGTGTGATCAGTGCCCTGAACGTGCTGTGCTCCCGTGGGGACAAGGTACTGGTGCACTCCCCCACCTATATCGGCTTCACCAGCTCCCTGCAGAACAACGGTTACCACATTGTCCATAGCCCCCTGATCCGAGACGAAGCCGGCGTATGGCGTATGGATCTGAAGGATATGGAAGCAAAGCTGCAAGAAGGAGACATCCACACAGCGATTTTCTGCTCTCCCCACAATCCCTGCGGCAGAGTTTGGGGGCCTTGGGAGATCCGTGAGGCTATGGAGCTATTCGAGCGCTACGAGGTCACTGTGATCTCCGACGAGATCTGGTCTGACCTGATCCTTGAGGGGCACAAGCACACCCCCACCCAGAGCGTTTCCGACTATGCAAGGATGCACACAGTCGCCCTCTATGCTCCCTCTAAGACCTTCAATCTGGCAGGTCTGATCGGCAGCTATCATATCATCTATAACCCCACGCTCCGCAGTCGGATCCGTAAGGAAAGCAGTCTCTCCCACTACAACTCCATGAATGTACTGTCCATGTATGCTCTCATAGGTGCGTACACCAAGGAGGGCGAGGCATGGCTGGAAGAGCTGCGGCAGGTGCTGACGGAGAATGTCCGCTATGCTTGTAACTATATCCGTGAAAATCTCCCCGGTGTAGAGTGCTTCCAACCGGAAGGAACCTATATGCTGTTCCTGGATTGCAGCCAATGGTGCAAGGAGCATGGGATCAGCATCGTGGAGTTGGAACGGAAGGCATGGGATGTAGGCGTTGCAGTGCAAGACGGTCGGATGTTCCACGGCCCCTGTCACCTGAGACTGAATTTAGCACTCCCAAAGAGCCGTGTGGAAGAAGCCTTCCGCCGTCTGAGCACCTTCGTATTCCGCTAAAGGAGTTTTGATTTATGCAATATTTGATCACCTTTCTGGAAGGGATCATCACCTTCCTCTCTCCCTGTCTGCTGCCTATGCTGCCCATTTATATCTCCTACTTCGCAGGCGGCGGTGTCCGCAGCACAAGAAAAACCCTAACCTCCGCCTTCGGCTTTGTCATCGGCTTCACTCTGATGTTCGTGCTTATGGGTGCTTTGGCCGGTACTGTAGGCAGCTTCTTGAAGCAGCATCAGACCGTGGTAAACATTGTTTCGGGTCTGATCGTAATCTTCTTCGGTCTGCACTTCCTTGGCGTATTCAAGTTCAACCTTTTCCGTGGAGGCGGTACCGTGAAGAATCGGGATATGGGCTTCTTCTCTGCCCTGCTTTTCGGACTGATCTTCTCCGTAGGCTGGACCCCCTGTGTGGGAGCCTTCTTGGGCTCTGCGCTGATGCAGGCATCTCAGCAGGGCAGCACCCTGACCGGAATGCTGATGCTGCTGTGCTACTCTCTGGGCTTGGGGATCCCCTTCCTCCTCAGTGCTGTGCTCATCGATCGTTTGAAGTCCGCCTTCGATTGGGTCAAGAAGCATTATTCCCTTATCAATGCCATAAGCGGCTGTCTGCTGATCATCGTCGGTATCCTAATGGCTACCGGGCTCTTAGGCAGATTGCTGAGTCTACTGAGTTAAAGGAGGCACATTCATGAAAAACAAAGCCCTTTTGCTTTCCCTCTTCGGTCTGATCGCAGTGCTTATTGGGGCTGCATTCCTGTACAATCAGCTAAGTCCCAGCCTTGCACCGGAGCAGCTGTCTACCCAAATGCCAAGCACACAACCACCCTCTGCATCCTCCACCGAAGCCCCTGTCACTGACACCCCCATTCCCACAGAAGAGCCCCCTGTTTCCACTGCTCCCGCTACGGATGCCACGGAACCCAGCAGCACAGAACCGCCCCTTGCACCGGATTTCACCGTCTATGATCGGGACGGGCTTGCACACAAGCTGTCTGATTATCGTGGGAGGCCTGTTGTCCTGAACTTCTGGGCAAGCTGGTGCGGTCCCTGTCAGAGCGAAATGCCGGACTTCGATGCCGCATACAAGGAGTTAGGTGAGGAGATCCATTTCCTTATGGTCAATATGACCGACGGCTCCCGTGAAACCTCGGAGTCCGCCTCCCAATTCATTGACAACTCCGGCTACAGCTTCCCTGTCTTCTATGACACAGATTATGAAGCTGCCACTGCTTACAGCGTATATTCCCTGCCCACCACCTACTTCTTAGATGCCGAAGGTCACGGCATCGCCCAAGCCACCGGTGCCATCAATGCCGAAACCCTCCAACGGGGCATCGATATGATCTACAACGCCAACGAATAATCAAAAGAAACGACAGCATAGAGCTCGTATCCTCTATGCTGTCGTTTCTTTTGCTTCGAATGCTTTCCTGTAATCGCACATCTGTCACTACCGTTATTCACTTTTATGTTGCACCAAATTCTTCCTTTATATGCAGATGCCGCTGTTCCAGTTTTCTCCACTGTATATCTAATACTATTATTCCATTAAAAGTAGACACTTTTAATGGAATCTTTTTGTGCCGAAAGGCACAAAAAGCGTCTCATACGAGTTTCTACGCCCTTTCGGGCTATAGAAAGTAGCCATTTGCGAATGTCTACTTTCTAAAGAAACTCAGTATAACATCAAGCATTCTTCTAATGCCGTTCGCATATCTTCGGAGTCATAGGGCACACCTTGCTCCACTAACGTCTTCATTCGATTGCGGGAATCCTCTAATTTTTTTCCTATTTTCACTAATTCTATTGCTGAGCCTATCAGTTCTCGCTTATTTTTTTCCATAGCTCCTCCATATTCTGATCTTTAACACAATTATTCTCCGTTTTTATGTTAAAGTCAAGAATCATTCTGATCTTTTTCATCTATATGGAGAATGCTATGAAAATATACGACTATGAAGGCAAGAAAAACATTTGTGGTGATCGCATACACGAGGCTCGATGCAAGATGCGGCTTACACAAAATGCCCTTGCAGCAAAGCTTCAGCTTGCAGGCATCACCATAGAGCGAGACAGCGTATCTCGCATAGAGCTTGGAACACGATTTGTAGCTGACTACGAGCTAAGAGCCATCGCCAAGATCCTAAAGGTATCGGTAGACTGGCTGTTGGGAAATGAATAGATTCCAAATCAGCAAATCGTGTAAATAGCAAACGACAGCATAGAGCTTGTATCCTCTATGCTGTCGTTTGTTATGCTTCAAATGATTCTGCGGTCAATGACGGATCATTTTCCGCTTTCTATTTTCCATTTTCAATTAGAAAGAAGTCAGTCTTCTCGCCACAGGGGCATACTCATACATCTGGGACCGCCACGACCACGGGACAACTCACCGCTGGGGATCTTCAGGACTTCAATTCCCTCATCCTCCAACAGGCAGTTGGTCACATAGTTCCGATCATAGGCAATGATGGTGCCGGGCTTAATGCACAGGGCATTGGAGCCATCGTTCCACTGCTCTCTCTGGGAGGCAATGGTATCCCCACCGCCGCAGCGGATCAGCTTCACCTGCTCTATGCCGCAAGCCTCTGCTAAAATCCGTTCCGGGCTCTGTCTGAGCTGCCGTACCTTCAGACCGTTCTTCGCCTTGGTCAGCTCATAAACTCGCAGCGTGTCCAGAATGGAGGGATGGATCAGGAACTTATCCGCATCCACCTGAGTCAGGACAGTATCCAGATGCATGAAGGCTCTGCGATTGGGAATGTCGAACGCCAACACACGGCGGATCTGTGCCGCCTCATCTGCAAAGATATTGCTTGCCAAGCGTTCAACGGCCTCCGGCATGGTACGCTGGGAAATGCCCACAGCAATGGCATTTGCACTGAGATTCAGAATATCGCCGCCCTCCAGAGAGAAGGGCTCCTCCGGGGTAAAGTAGAAGGGCACACAGCCTGCACATTCCGGATGATAGTGGAGGATATAGTCCGTATAAATGGTCTCCCGATTCCGAGTCAGGGAGTACATATGATGCACCGATGCGCCATGTCCGATGGATGCAAAGGGATCCCTGGTAAAATACAGATTAGGGATGGGATCCAGCACAAAGTGGGTACGGTCATGACGCAATGCCGCCAGAGAACGATTGCTCCTCTTGGGGAGCTCGTCAAAGCGAACACCGGTCATGGTCTTCAGAACCATCTCATGAGTAGGCAGCTGAGACAGGAGCTCTAGCAGCTCCTTCTGATAATTCTGAGCCACAGCTCCGCTCCTGCGGATAAAGTCCAGAATAAACTGCTCCTTCAAGGCATGATTGCCGTCCAAAGTCACTGCAGTCTCTTCCGAAAGGTAGAAAACCTGAACCCCTTGCTCTCTCAGAGTCTGGGCAAAGCGATCATGCTCCTGCTGTGCTCCCTGCAGATAGGGAATATCATCAAATAACAGACGCTCTAATGCGTTGGGAACAAGCTGCTCCAGTTCCTTGCCGGGTCGGTGGAGCAGAACCTTTTTCAAGGGTGCGATCTCACTTCTTACATTGATAGGCATAACAGCCCTCCATGATCCGATATCTTTCGAATATCCGTATTTTTTATCGGATGAAAGCCTTTTCATTCCGTCACTTTGTTTCTTCCGTACACAAAACCGCTGTTTTATTAGTGTACCATATATTAGTGGGAAAATCAATTCCTTTCTTTTTGAATCTCCATATTTCTTGGACATATTTTTTGTGGTGCGTTTGCATTGACATCTCCGTTTTAATGTGGTAAAATATATTTAGATTAGAAAGGAGGTTCCAATATGATACATGGTTTTTGCGGAAAAGATTGTGAAGGCTGCGACCGTTTCACAGACCACCGTTGCCTCGGCTGCTCCGAGGGGCCGGGTGCTTCCCTGAATACAGCCTGCTCTATTGCATCCTGCGTCCGCAGGAAGGGGATCGCAGACTGCGCTGCCTGCACCATTAAGAACAACTGCGGTCAATATGCAGATCGTCAAGTCATGCCCCGTATCCGTGAAGAAAATGAGCAAGCAGCAGCAAAGCATAAACAACTGGCGTTGGAAGGAATGGCTACCATCAGCACCGGTCTGTGGATCCTGCTCCTGTCGGTGATCCCCCGAATCTTGGGCAGCATATGCACATCCTTCCTTGATCTGCCCCTCGTCGGGGATTATTTATCCATTGGATCCTTGGCAATTACCTCTATAGCCCTCTTACGGATGGGAACGGCTTATGACTCTTACCGCACCGCCGGCATTCTGAGCCTGCTTCGTTACCTTTCCGATATTCTGATTGTCTTTATACTGCCTTCCAATGGATTGCTTTTCATTATCCCTGCCCTTGCCGATGGGATATTGTTTGTTTTCGCTATAGGATACCTATATAGTGGAAATGCCACTGCGCTGCTTCATGTAGATCGGGAGCTGTCTCAGAAATGGACGACCCTATGGAGCTGGGCAAAATGGGTCGTGGGCTTGTATGTCGTAGCCCCGATCCTCGCACTGTTGTTCATAGGCTCTCCCCTTTCTGTAATTTCAGCACTGGCTATACTGGTTCTGACCTTTGGCGTAGTGGGAGTCTTTGTCACAGAGCTCTTCTATCTGTACAAGAGTGCCAAAGCCGCAAGCAGATGTAAGGAAGCCCTCGCAAAGCAGCCGTCTTGATCCCACTGCAATCAAATAAATGATCCGCAATCGGAGCTGCCCGGGATGGATGCCACACATCCTCCAAGGCAGCTCCTTTCTATGCCCCATGCACTTGGGCATTCATATGACACTGCCTGCTCCCGTCAGCTCATACTTATTTCTAATAAAACGGATGAACCGTTTTATTATGCCGCTGGTAAGCGGCATGGCGGCAAAGCCGCCAAGAAATAACCTGTAATACTGTTCTTGCCGCCATAGGCGGTGCAGGATATTCATCCTGCAATAAAATGG
>JAGBGB010000066.1 GCA_017936205.1 Oscillospiraceae bacterium | reverse complement strand
GCTGTGTCTTCGCCCGTGGCACTACGATTTTGAACCATACTCAAAAAGAACGATGCTCTTTGCCATTCGGTAGTTTCTCGGGCGAAGACACAGCTTCGCCCCTACGAATGGTACGATAAATCGGAATTTGACGGTGGTTAGGGCTCTTGAAGGGGGTGGGTTGCGATCAGGTGGAGCTTTTCCGAGCGGCTGAGTCTTTTGATGGCGTATTCTCGCTTCAGGGCGGCGGAATGATCCGGGCACTGTTCCAGATAAACCGGCTCTAAGGGGCTCCGTCCTCTGGTATATTTAGCACCCTTCCCTGTGCGGTGTGCCTTCAGCCGATTGGGGAAGTCATCGGTAATGCCGGTGTACAGAGTGTCATCCTTGCACCTAAGGATATAGACACACCACTGCTTCATAGCTCGATGTCAATGGCACTTCTGGTGATACGGATGGTCTTGTACAGATCAGAAACTGCCACATGACGGGGATCCTTCTTGTAACGCTCCACATCCTCCAAGGTGTCGAAGTCCGAGATCAGCACTGCATCATAGGCAGCATCTGCTACCGCGCTGCGGTGGATCTCCATGGAGCGGATCCAATCGATCTCGCCCTGCAGGGCAGCTAAACGGGTCAGAAATTCAGTGGGATCTGCATCCTCACGGAATTTCCACATAACGATGTGTCGGATCATGATTTTTCCTCATTTCTTAAAATTCTTCCTATATTTTAGAGAAAACTTAAGGAAAAGTCAAGATTGTTCACAGTTTCTACACCATTTTCTCAGAGCTTAAGAGTAGAATAAGTCCAATAAATGAAAGAGAGGAAACCCTATGAAACGAATCATTACCCTTTGCCTCCTCCTGTCTGTGCTGCTCCTGTGCTGGGGCTGCAGCAGCAAGGAGGAGCAGTGGCAGACTGCCGCACCTACCATTACCTATGAGAATTCGGTCGCTTACTACACCCAGCCCGGAGCAGAGAACACCATGGTGCTGAATTTCCAGCAGCCTGTTCCTGCAGGCAGCAGCATTCGTATCCTCCATGGGGAGGAGGAGCTCCTGGAATTCACCCCTGAGGAAAGCATCACCGGCTTCAGCCTGAATTCTGTGAAGCTGAAGCAGAATGCGCCCTACACCGTGATGATCGATGAGAAGCTACAGCGTCACGGAAAGGATTCTGCAGATCGTGACTTCCCGGAGCCCGGTGATATTCCTGAACCCGAACAGCCCACCATTCCTATGGAGCCTATGGGCGGAGAGAACGGGAGCAGTGAGAAGTCGGAGGGCAGTATTTCTTTGGATACGCCCCCTGTGGGCTTCGATCCCAATGTGTCAGATCTGCCCTCTCTGTTGCCGGAGGAGGATGACGGAGGGGAATTGCCCCTTGCGCCTGTTGAACCCGATGATCAGGGCGGCGGACTCAGTCTGAATCCTATGCCTGTACCCCAGCGTGGAGCTGCTGCCTTTACCCTTACGGGAGCAGTTACGGAATTTGATTCCGTGTGCAATGCAGATTGACCTCTTGCAAAATACAGCACTTTGTGGTACACTGAATCCACTATGCTTGAAAGGACGATAAATATCTATGAAGAAACTGCTTGCTGTACTTCTGGCAGTTATGCTGCTTGCAGGCTGCGGCTCCGGCCCTGAGACAGAAACCACAGCGCCTACCACCGAAAGCACCACAGAAACCACTACTGCTACCACCGAAGGCACAGAGGGAGAAAACATACAAGCTCCCATGGAGCTCCCCGAAATCACTGTACAGGGAGAATCCGGATACGGCAAAAACGATGCTACAGTTCAGAATCACTATACCGTGATGGAAGCTGCTCCCGATGACAGCCATATGACCGCTGCCATTGCTGTGGCAAACGACCAAACTATTTTTGAGAACCGCCATCTGCAGGTGGCATATTGGACAGAATACCTGAACTTCATGGGCAGCTACGGCTCCTATGCCTCTATGATGGGCATGGATACCACGAAGCCCCTGTGGGCACAGGAGATCGATGCAGGTAAGACTTGGGAGCAGTACTTCCTTGAGTTTGCTGTACAGGGTTTGGAGCGGAACTATGCTCTGGCACAGTATGCCGCTGCCAATGGCATTGAGCTCAGCGCTGAGGATCAGGCTGCCATTGACGATATTCTGAAGCCCGAGGGCACCTTCGCAGAGGAGTACACCGGTCAGGGCTTTACGGATGCAGATACCTATATCCAGTATTACTTCGGAGAGGGCACTGATGCCAAGAGCTATCAGGAATACTATCAGATGTACCTGACTGCCGCAAATTGCTATCAGAACAAGCAGGAAGAACTTCAAGCTTCTGCTACAGAAGAGGATATTCTGGCATATTATGCAGAGAATAAGGAAACCTTCGAGAATCAGGGGAAGATCCAGGCGAATAATGTCAATGTTCGCCACATCCTGATCCAGCCCGAAGGGGAACAGGCTGATTGGACAGAGGAAGACTGGGCTGCTGCTGAGGCTTCTGCGCAGGCCATCTATGACGAATGGCTCACAGAGCCTACGGAGGAGAAGTTCACTGCCCTCGCCATTGACAAGACCATGGATCCCGGTTCTGCGGAGACCGGCGGTCTCTATGAAGAGGTAGCCCCCGGAGATATGGTAACGGAATTCAACGACTGGTGCTTCGACTCGGAGCGGAAGGTTGGCGATCACGGTATCGTAAAGACTACCTACGGCTACCATATTATGTACTTCGTAGGACAGACCGAGACTCGTGCGTGGTATGATGCTGCTGCAGAGCAGTTGGTATATCAGCGGCTTGAGGATTTTATGCAGCAGTGTCAGGAGCAGTATCCCCTGTCTCTGGACTATACCTTGATCCGCATTTACGATGTGGCAAGTGCGAACTCCTCTGAGCCCGTGGGCTGATCTATAAACCAGACTTGTTTGGAGGGAAAGCTATGACGAAGCACTATCAGGTTCTGATTCTGGGCGGTGGACCCGCAGGTTATACCGCCGCCATGTATGCAGCCCGTGCGGGACTGTCTACCTTGATCATCGAACGGATGAGCATAGGTGGTCAAATGGCACTGACCGATCAGATCGATAATTATCCCGGTATGCCCGACGGCATTGACGGCTTCAGTCTGGGACAGGCTATGAAGCAGGGAGCGGATCTGGCAGGGGCACAGACCCTTATGGCGGAGATCCAATCCGTTGAGCTAACAGGCAGCTGCAAGACGGTCCACACGGACGGCGGCAGCTTTACAGGGGATACGGTGATCCTTGCCACGGGAACCCGTCACAGCCACTTAGGCTTGGCGGAGGAGGAAGCCCTGACCGGTCGGGGCGTGCACTACTGTGCTACCTGTGATGCCATGTTCTACCGTGGGAAGACCGTTGTGGTAGTAGGGGGAGGCAACAGTGCCGCCGCTGCTGCCAGAGTGCTGTCCAGACTAAGCAAGCGTGTGATCCTGGTACACCGTCGGGACTCCCTGCGAGCCGGGAAGGCAGAGCAGGCTGCCCTGAAGGATAAGGTGGAATTCTGCTGGAATTCACAGGTCGTGGAGCTGCTCCACGAAGGCCGTCTCAAGGGAGTGCTTCTGCGGAATGTGCTCACGGGGCAGGAGGAACGACTGGATTGTGACGGACTCTTTGTCAGCATCGGTCAGACCCCTAATACAGAGCTGTTCCGAGAACAGCTTAGGCTGGATCCTCAGGGCTTCGTGATGGCAGGGGAGGACACCTGCACCAATCTCCCCGGAGTATTTGCAGCAGGCGATCTCCGGCAGAAGAGTCTCCGTCAGGTGGTCACTGCCGCTGCAGATGGGGCAGTTGCCGCACAGCAAGCAGAGAAGTACCTGACAGAAATGATGTAAGACGGTCCTGATTTGGGAAAAATTTTTGAAAAACCGAAAAAAACAGTTGCATTATTTTCAAAAAGGGTATAATATAATAATCGTAGAATAGTAGTCTGTGGAAGGCTTCGGGGAAACCGCCCTTGATGCATTTCCGACTATAATAAATGGAGGTTATGTTATGAAGAAGGAAGGCGCTCTGAAGAAGATCCTTGCCATCATCGGTGCTCTGGTCGTTGTAGGCGGTGCTGTTGTGGCTATTATCCATTTCTGGGAAGACATTAAGGACAAGCTCCCCTGCTGTAAGAAGAGCAAGATCGACGAGTTCGAAGACTTCGTAGACGACGAGCTGGATGCTCTGGAAGACGTAGCAGAAGAGGTCGAGGACGACATGGAAGATTTCGTGGAGTTCGAGGAGATCTAATTCCAAGAAACCAAGGGTTCCCGAGGCGATACGCTTCTCGGGAACCCTTTTTCCATCCGGAAACAGGAGACAGGAGACGGTTTGTGCAAAAGTGTCCCCTTGGGTTATATTATTTCCTGCAAAAAAGGATTGATAATTACAGTGAAATGTGCTACCATATAGATTGTGATCATAGTTGTTCGGAATGGGAGAATCCCAACGGTACCAAGCCGCCGTAGACGGACAGAAGCACCCCCACTGTGCCATTGGAGCAATCTGAGAAGGCCGTGGACCCGGGGTCCGGAGTCGGAAGACGGACTGTGATCAGGACGAACAGACTCTTGGGGATGGTCTGCCGCTTCTTGTGATAGGGCTTGTTATGGCGTCCTGTCTGATTTTTAGCATCAGTCCCCTGTGAGGGGACTTTTTTTATTGCCTGAATAGAAGGAGGTGCAAGCTGTGTCCATGAAACGAGATCCCTTTTCTCAATATCATCCGCTGGTATGCTTCCTGTATTTTGTAGCGGTGATCCTATTCGGTGCAGTGTTGCGGCATCCGGCGTATATACTGGCAGGCTGTGTAGCTGCGGGGAGCTATTACGGCTTGCTGAGGGGCAGATCCTTATGGAAGCTGCTGTTTGGGCTGATCCCGCTGTTTCTTCTGGTAACTCTGATCAATCCCTTGTTCAATCCCAGAGGAGCCCATGTGTTGTTTCGGCTCTTTGATCGACCCTTTACCCTGGAGGCACTGTGCTATGGTGGGGTCACTGCAGGCAGCTTTACGCTGACCTTCCTGTGGTTCGGCTGCTACAACTGTGTGCTGACGGGGGACAAATTTACGTCCCTCTTTGCCAATCGGATCCCAGCGCTCTCCCTGCTGCTGGTGATGGTGCTGCGGATGATCGGGGAGCAGAGTCGGAAGCTGAAGCAGATCCTCCATGCCCGCAGCGGCATCGGAAAAGGGATCACACAGCAGAGTAAGACCTCTGAAAAGCTCCGCCACGGAGTCACTGCCCTTTCCACTCTGGCAGACCGTGCCTTGGAGGGGAGCGTGGTGACAGCGGATTCCATGCGAGCCAGAGGCTATGGCTGTGCCAAACGGAGCAGCTTTTACGGCACATCTCTGAGCCTGCGAGACGGCATCGTTCTTGTGCTGATCCTTTCCCTTGCTGCCTGTGTGCCCCTGCTGGGAGGACTGTCTGCGGACTTTGATCCGGAGGTTCGCATCGCTCCCTTGGGCTGGGGCTTCGTAGCCTATTGTATTCTTCTGCTGATCCCCATTGTATTACGGATAAAGGAGGCACTGCTATGGCGCAGATTGAGATCCAAGATCTAAGCTTTACCTACCCCAATGCTTCAAGACCTTCTCTTCAGAATGTGGAGCTGTCCATTGAGAAGGGAGAATATGTGGTGCTCTGCGGTCACAGCGGCAGTGGGAAAACCACCCTCCTGCGACACCTGAAAACCGTTCTTGCCCCCTACGGGAAGCGTAGTGGCAGGATCCTTCTGGATGGCACAGACCTCTCTAAAACCGACGGGAAGCGACAGGCTACCGCTGTGGGCTTCGTTATGCAGGATCCTGACGACCAGATCGTAACGGACAAGGTCTGGCATGAGCTGGCGTTTGGCTTGGAAAGCATTGGCTGCGATCAGAAGACCATGCGGCTCCGTGTGGCAGAAATGGCAAGCTATTTCGGCATCCAGAGCTGGTTCCATCGGGATGTGTCCGTCCTGTCCGGGGGACAGAAGCAGCTGCTGAATTTGGCATCCGTTATGGCTATGCAGCCGGAGGTGCTGATCCTGGATGAGCCTACCAGCCAGTTGGATCCCATTGCAGCCTCGGACTTCCTGAACACTGTGCGGAAGATCAATTTAGAATTAGGGACGACCATCCTGATCACAGAGCACCGCCTGGAGGATGTGTACCCTGTGGCAGATCGGGTCGTGGTTATGGAACAGGGGAAGATCCTTGTCAACGGAGATCCTCGCACCGTGGGACAGCAGCTGTTCCACCGACATAAGGAGCTGTTTTCCACCCTGCCTACGCCTACGAGAGTATTCTATGGTGTGCAGGGGAAGGGAAGCTGCCCCCTGACCGTGCGAGAGGGGCGAAGCTGGCTGACAGACAGCTTCCGCAGCAGCCCCCCAAAGGTCACAGAGCCAAAGTAGGATCCTGTGCCTAAGGAAGGAGAGCCTGCCCTCACGCTAAAGGAGCTATGGTTCCGCTACGAGAAGGACAGCCCCGATGTACTGCAAGGGGTAAATATGCAGGTGCCTATGGGCAGCATATTTGCCATTGTAGGAGGCAACGGTGCGGGAAAGTCTACCCTCCTGAAATCCATCTGCGGCATTTGCAGAGCCTATAGAGGAAAGGTAGAGATTTTCGGGAAAAACCTGAAAAAATACTCCAACACTCAATTGTTCCAAGGCTGTGTGACCATGCTTCCCCAAGATCCTAAGAGCCTGTTTGCCAAGAGCAGCGTTCGTCAGGAGCTGGAAGAAATGGATGCTTCTGCCTCTGCGGTTGAGGCAATGGCGGCAACCTGTCAAATTGACAGCTTGCTGGATGCCCATCCCTACGATCTGTCGGGAGGGGAGCAGCAGAGAGTGGCTCTTGCCAAGGTGCTGCTGACCAAGCCTCGCCTGCTGCTGCTGGATGAGCCTACGAAGGGGCTGGATGGCTTCTTTAAGGAGAGATTCGCAGGAATTCTGCGTGCCTTGACCCGACAGGGGCTGACCATTGTAATGGTGTCCCACGATGTAGAATTCTGTGCAGAATATGCGGATCTGGTCAGTATGTTCTTCGATGGGCAGATCCTGACCACAACTACGCCCCATAGGTTCTTCGGGCAGAACAGCTTCTATACCACAGCTGCCAACCGCATGAGCCGCTGTGTATTCCGCAATGCCGTGACGGTTGGGGATGTGATGGAGCTCTATGAGAGGAATCGGGAGGGAACGCAATGAAGAAATCCACTCTTTGGTCTCTAATCTGTATCTGCTTATTGATTCCCGGGACCCTGTTCTTGGGGACGAAGCTGCCGGGGCGATGGTATTATTTAACGGGAACCTTGATCATCATTGAGGCCATGCTGCCCTTCTTCTTCCAGTTCGAGACTCGAAGACCTCAGGCTCGGGAGCTGGTGTGTATTGCAGTGATGGCAGCGCTGGCAGCAGTATCTCGGGGAGCCTTCGCTTTTATTCCCCACTTTAAGCCCATTGTGGCGGTTGTGATGATCACCGGTATGTCCTTCGGGGCAGAAGCGGGCTTCCTCACCGGGGCGGTTTCTGCCTTTGCAAGCAACTTTTTCTTTGGTCAGGGGCCCTTTACCCCATGGCAGATGATGGCATACGGCTTAGGCGGCTTCTTGGCGGGGCTGTTGTTCCATAAAAGGAAGAGGCTGGCACAGAAGCCTGTGCTTCATAGAGTGCTTTTGACCGGCTTTGGCTTCTTGAGTGTTCTTTTGGTGGTGGGCCCTGTGTTGGATCTGTGCAGTGTGTTTACCATGAGCAGCCAGCTCTCGTGGAACATGACGGTGCTCTGCCTGAGCTCAGGCTTCTTTATTAATGTGACCCACGGCATCTCCTGCGCCCTGACCCTGCTCCTCTTAGGCAGACCCCTTATGCAGAAACTGGAACGCCTGCAGACCAAGTACGGCATCTTAGAGGGCTCCGACGAAACCCCTGTTTAATGCTGCTCCCCCATCCTCAATAGCCATAGTGCACAGAACCCGTCAAATTCCGATTTTCCGCACCATTCGTAGGGGCGCGCATTGCGCGTCCGACAACCACCAAGAATTGGTGGTTGTGAAAAATATTTCGATTTTTGGAGAAATTAAATCATTTTCGGTGGTTTTGGTGTTCATGGCGTTACGCCATGAACCGGACGCGCAATGCGCGCCCCTACGCAGCGTTAAATCAAACTGTTCGACAAATCGGAATTTGAAGATTCATTAATGCATAAAAGAGGGGCTGCCTCTTATGATGTTTGTCATAAGAGACAGCCCTTGGTGTTGGGGCACAGGGGGGAGGGGGACGCTAAGGAGCGTCTGGGCCCCTTGGGGGAGTTAGGTTAGGTTTCTTCGGGCTTTTCGGGCAGGGTGGCGGGGGCTTCTGCAGAGGGCTGGACTACGACTACGGGAGGGGTGTTGTCTACAGCCATCTTACCGCCGAGGGCACCCATGATCAGGCTCTTGATGTCAATGCCCATACCGGCACTGATGCCTTCGGTGACCTGAGTGGTACCGTTTACGATGTCGGACAGGAGCTTTGCACTGTTGCCCTCGCCGTACATGGTGATCTTGTCGACCTTGCTCAGAGGCTCGGCAACATTCTTGGCAATTTCGGGCAGGGCAGCCATGATCATTTCGATCACTGCGGCTTCTCCGTACTTCTTCATAGCCTCTGCCTTCTTGTCGATACCTTCGGCTTCTGCAAGAGCCTTTAAGCGGATGGCTTCTGCTTCGGCTTCACCGACGGCACGGATACCTTCTGCCTCTCTCTGGCGCTCGATCATCTTGGCTTCTGCTTCCTTGGTGCGGCGGAACAGCTCGGCTTCTGCTGCCTGCTGTGCGGCGTAGCGTTCTGCATCAGCCTTTGCACGGATCTGGGCATCCAGAGTCTGCTTGGTAACATCAACTTCCTTGGACTTCAGCTCTGCGGTTCGCTCTGCACGAGCGATGTCTGCGTTGGCAGAGGCGACCTCGATGGTCTTTCTCTGCTCCTGCTCCTGAATGGAGTAGGCGGCATCGGCTTCTGCCTTCTTCACATCGGACTGCTG
>JAGBGB010000065.1 GCA_017936205.1 Oscillospiraceae bacterium | reverse complement strand
CCTGCCTATTATTGTTGTACTGTTCTTCTTCCTGTCCATTCTGGAGGATACGGGCTATATGGCACGAGTGGCATTTGTTATGGATAAGCTGCTGCGGAAGATCGGTTTGTCGGGACGGAGCTTTGTTCCCATGCTCATCGGCTTCGGCTGTACGGTTCCGGCTGTTATGGCAACCAGAACCCTGCCCTCTTCAAGGGACAGACGGATGACCATTTTGCTGACACCCTTTATGAGCTGCTCTGCTAAGATCCCGATCTACTCTGTATTCGTAGCAGCCTTCTTCCCCGGCTCCGGAGCACTGGCTATGGGTAGCCTGTACTTCGGCGGTATGTTGGTAGGAGTTCTGATCGCCCTACTCCTGAAGAAAACGGCTTTCCGTGGGAAGCCGGTTCCCTTTGTAATGGAGCTGCCTAACTATCGTATGCCCTCTCCCAAGAGTGTGGCGATGCTGTTGTGGGACAAGGCGAAGGACTTCCTGCAGCGGGCATTTTCCATTATTTTTGTAGCAACCCTGATCATCTGGGCTTTGGAGAGTTTTGATCTGCGGCTCAATTATACCGAGGACAGTGCAAATAGCCTGCTGGCAGGACTTGGGAAACTGCTGACGCCTGTATTTGCCCCCTTGGGCTTTGGAGACTGGCGGATCACTACATCCTTAGTTACCGGCTTTACAGCCAAGGAAGCAGTGGTCAGCACCTTGGGCATCCTCACAGGCTCCGGCGCGGAGAATCTGACAGGCAGCCTGTCTGCCCTCTTCACCCCTGCCTCTGCGGTGAGCTTCCTGTGCTTTACCCTGCTGTATACTCCCTGTGTGGCTGCAGTGGCTGCCATCGGCAGAGAATTGGGTGGAAAATACCGTGGAGCTATGGTGGCAACAGCACAATGTGTGTTAGCTTGGGTAGTATCCTTCGTTGTTTATCAGCTTCTGCTCCTGTTCTGAGGAACGGAAAGGCAAAAAAGTAGGAGAATCCTAAAAATTTTTCAAAAAAACCTTGAAAAATACAGAAATAAATATTGACCTTTTGACAAAAATGTGATAGAATACCACTACCTGCGAAATCGGAGGCTTTTTTTGTGTGCCCAATTTCACCTGCGGAAGACGCTTAGTAGTTTCTGCGTCTGCTAAATTTTTCATAGCCGCAGGCAAGCAGGGAGGCAAATAATTAAGGAGGTGCCGAAATGCGAGTAAAGATCACCCTTAGATGCAGCGAATGCAAGCAGAGAAACTACAACACCATGAAGAACAAGAAGAACGATCCCGACCGTCTGGAAATGAAGAAGTACTGCAGATTCTGCAGAAAGCATACTGTTCATAACGAGACGAAGTAAACGAAAGGATGAGCAACATGGCAGAAACTAACAACAAGCAGCCCAATTTCTTCGCCCGTACCGGCAGCAAGCTTGGCAAGTGGTTCCGTGAGATGAAGAGCGAGCTCAAGAAGGTCGTATGGCCCTCCCGCAAGCAGCTCATCAACAACACTCTCATCGTTCTGGGTGCTGTCCTCGTTGTCGGCATCATCGTTGTATTCTTCGACTGGATCGCCGGTTGGGCAGTATCCCTGCTCGGAGAGCTTCTCTAATCCCTATGGCAGAAGAAGCAAAATGGTATGTTGTGCATACCTATTCCGCTTATGAGAACACTGTAAAGAACACCATTGAGAAGACCATCGTCAGCCGTGGTCTCCAGGATACCATCTATGAGATCGAGATTCCTATGGAGACGGTTACGGAGTACACAGACAATGGCATCAAGACCTACGATCGCAAGCTGTTTCCCGGCTATGTGCTGATCAAAATGGTCATGTCTGACGAGGCTTGGCACATTATTAAGAATGTCCGTGGTGTTACAGGTTTCATCACATCCGGAAGTGACAGACCGGTCCCCCTGACCGAAGCTGAATTGATCAATCTCGGCTTGCACAAGCGAGAGATCGTATTGGACTATAAGGTTGGCAGCCTTGTCCGTATCATTGATGGTCCCTTCGTTGATGTGAAGGCGAAGGTTCTTTCTATCGATCTGGACAATGAAGAGCTTGAGGTTTCCTTTGAGCTGCTGAAGGGCCAGACATCCACTATGAAACTGAGATTGGATCAAGTCGAAGCTATCTAAGGAAAGATAGCCGTGGGAGGGGTTCACCCCCCGCAAAACTACCACACTATTTATGGAGGTGCTTATCATGGCACAGAAAATTACTGGTTATATCAAACTGCAAATTCCCGCCGCGAAAGCGACTGCTTCTCCCCCTGTTGGCCCCGCTCTCGGTCAGCACGGTGTAAACATTGCACAGTTCATCAGAGAGTTCAACGATCGCACTAAGGATCAGGCTGGCTTCAAGATCCCTGTAGTCATTACTGTCTACTCCGATCGCAGCTTCTCCTTCATCACCAAGACCCCTCCGACCCCCACCCTCATCTTGAAGGCTGCAGGTTTGAACGGCGGTTCCGGTGTTCCCAACAAGACCAAGGTTGGTTCCATTACCAACGCACAGCTCCGCGAGATCGCTGAGAAGAAGATGCCCGACCTCACCGCTGCTACCATCGAGGCAGCTATGAGCCAGGTAGCAGGCACCTGCCGCTCCATGGGCATTACCATCGTTGACTAATTCAGATTGACTAAATAGTCGTTTTCGAGGTCAGAGACCTCAATATGTGGGAGGATTTTCATTTCCGCATCACCACTTTAAGGAGGATATTACATTGTTTAGAGGTAAGAAATATAAGGACAGCGCGAAGCAGATCGACCGCTCCGTGCAGTATGAAGCCGCCGACGCTCTTGCCCTGGTTTGCAAGACCGCTCCGGCAAAGTTCGACGAGACCGTCGAGATCCACATCAAGCTGG
>JAGBGB010000064.1 GCA_017936205.1 Oscillospiraceae bacterium | reverse complement strand
TAAAGATACTCGGTGGAAAAAACACAGTGTATAAAGTCTGCAAGCCTATAAAAACGGCTGATAAAGCCGTTTTTATAGGTCCCCACAGCATGGCTGTGGGGAATAAGTCGCGAGGGCGACTTATTCAGCAGACATTACATAGAAAATGCCGTTTTCCGAGGGAAGTGCTTTCTCTTGGAGACGGCTTTTTTCGGTTTCTATCCAATTTATAAATATAAGTCTTTTTTCGATTCGACAATTTCCTATAGATTAAGTCTTGACTTTCCATGGTTAGACTGGTACAATTATCTTGGCGTTTAACGGAATGGTCTATCCCCCTTAGGGGGATAGAATGCAATTCCAACAATTCTATTTGCCTGAAAACAACAGGAGGAATCTTTCTATGAGCGAAAACCGTTATTACACGATTGAGCAGATGGAGGAAGCAACCGCTTCTTTGCTGGAAAACGGCAAGAAGGTTGGAGCTGACAGCTGGCAGCAGCGTGCAAAGAATCAGTCTCCCCATTGCGGCTTCGGCGAAAGCGGCACCTGCTGCCGTATCTGCTCCATGGGTCCCTGCCGCATTACCCCCAAGGCTCCCCGCGGCATCTGCGGCTGCGATGTTCATGGCATCGTTGCCCGTAACTATCTGCGTTTTACCGCCGGCGGCAGTGCTACTCACTCTGACCATGGTCGTGAGATCTGCCACACCCTCCACGAGACCCGTGAGGGCGGCAACTACACCGTTAAGGATCCCGAGAAGCTGAAGCGCATCGCTGCCGAATGGGGCATCGAGTTCGAGGGCAAGGACATTTATGACCTGGCTCACGAGGTTGCAGAGGTCGGTCTGCTGGAATACGGCAAGCCCTTCGGCACCCAGCGTTTCACCAAGCGTGCTCCCGAGCATACCCAGAAGCTGTGGGAAGAGGCTGAGATCATGCCCCGCGCCATCGACCGCGAGGTTTCCCAGTCCTTACATATGACCCACATGGGCTGCTCCTCCGAACCCGAGGCTCTGATCCGTCATTCCCTCCGTGCCGGCCTGTCTGACGGCTGGGGCGGTTCCATGATGGGCACCGAGTTCTCCGACGTTCTCTTCGGAACTCCCAAGCCCGTGGACACCACCGCTAACATCGGCGTTTTGGAGAAGGACATGGTCAACATCATCGTTCACGGCCACGACCCCTCCCTGTCCGAGATGATCGTTTTCTATGCAAACGATCCCGAAATGATCGCTCTTGCCAAGAGCTACGGTGCAAAGGGCATCAACATTGCCGGTGTTTGCTGCACCGCTAACGAAGTCGCTATGCGTCACGGCATTCCCATGGCAGGTAACTTCCTGAGCCAGGAGAATGTTGTCCTCACCGGTGTCTGCGAAGCCATTGTTGTTGACGTACAGTGCATCTTCCCCGCATTGGGACCCCTGTCCAAGTGCTTCCACACCAAGTTCATCACCACTTCTCCCATTGCACAGATCCCCGATTCCGAGTTCTACCGCTTCAGTGCAGAGACTGCCGGCGAGAATGCTAAGGCAATCGTCAAGATGGCTGTTGAGAACTTCCAGAATCGTAACAACGATCTGATCTGCATCCCCCAGCAGAAGACCAAGGCTACCGTTGGCTACTCCGTAGAGGCCATTAAGACCTGCTTGGACGGCGTTACCAACAGCCATGTGGACACTCTCGGTTCCACCAAGCCCCTGGTCGATGTTGTGAAGTCCGGCGTTCTCCGTGGCGCTGTAGCCATGGTTGGCTGCAACAACCCCAAGGTTCGTCCCGACACTGCTCACATTGAGCTCATGAAGAAGCTCATTGCCAATGATATTATCGTCATCGTTTCCGGCTGCTCCGCTCAGGCTGCTGCTAAGGCAGGTCTGCTGGATAAGGCTGCTAAGGAGCTGTGCGGCGAGGGTCTGAAGCGGGTTTGCGAGCTGGTTGACATTCCTCCCGTACTGCACATGGGCTCCTGCGTTGATATTTCCCGTATGATGATCCTGGCTTCCGATATTGCCAAGGATTGGGGCATCAACATTTCTCAGGTTCCCGTTGTTGGCTGCGCTCCCGAATGGATGAGTGAGAAGGCTGTTTCCATCGGTAACTATGTTGTTGCTACCGGTATCGAGACCTTCCTGGGCGTTGATCCCTATACCAAGGGCAGCACTGAGGTCACCGAGCTCCTCCAGGGCGAGAACGGCATCAAGAAGTGGGTCGAGGCAAAGTTCGTCGTCGAAACCGACATGGACAAGCTCTGCCAGAAGATGATCGACTGCATCGAAGCCAAGCGCGCTGCTCTGGGCATCTAAACTATGAAATTAGCAATTACCGGCAAAGGCGGCGTAGGAAAAACCACCCTATCCTCCACTCTGGCTCGGCTCTATGCCGCAGAGGG
This sequence comes from Oscillospiraceae bacterium, assembly GCA_017936205.1. Lineage (GTDB taxonomy): Bacteria > Bacillota > Clostridia > Oscillospirales > Oscillospiraceae > JAZOXB01. Next base: position 2,098 of record JAGBGB010000064.1, on the reverse strand, counting down.
ACGGACGGTTCTGGCAGCGGATGTAGATCCCGATGCCAATCTGGGCTTGGCTCTTGGACTGTCTGAGGAAGAGGTCAATGCCATTGTTCCCATTTCCAAGATGAGATCCTTGGTAGAGGAACGAACCGGTGCCAATGCTGCAAATAAGTTCTTTAAGTTAAACCCACAGGTATCCGACATCCCCGATAAGTTCTCCAAGGACATTCACGGTGTGAAGCTCCTGGTCATGGGAACCGTAGAGACCGGGGGAAGCGGCTGTGTCTGCCCCGAACATGTGATGCTCAAGGCGGTGCTGTCCTCCCTGATCCTTCGGAAGGATGATGTGGTCATTATGGATATGGAAGCAGGTCTGGAGCATCTGGGCAGAGGCACAGCCAGCGTGATGGATCAGTTCATCGTGGTCGTGGAGCCCGGCGCCAGAAGCCTGCAAACCTATGAGAAGGTCAAGCAGCTTGCAGCAGACTTGGGGATCTTCAAGGTCTCAGTGGTCTGCAACAAGGTGCGAAGCGAGGAGGATCGCCAGTACCTTCGCAGCAAGATCCCGGAAGAGGATCTGCTTGGATTTATTTCCTATGATACCGATGTCATAGATGCCGACAGGAACGGCGCATCCCCCTATGACTATTCTCCTAAAGCTTTGGCGGAAATTATGGCCATCAAAGCAAAAATTGATTCGAAAGGATGAATTCCTATGGCACTGTTTGAACGCGTATTCCGTGGCTCCGACGAAATGTTCTTCAAAGCCGAGGCTGAAGTGGACGCTGTCATTGCTGGGCTGGGTGCTTCTGCTCCTATTGCCATGCCCTCCACTGCATACCATCTGGCTTGCTCCTATGCCTATCTGGGCAAGAAGATCACCAACCTTGGTGAGCTGAAGGCTGTTCTTGCTGACCTCCGTGCAATGATGACTCGCGAGAACCGCACTGCTTCTATTTTCTCCTCCGGCATTGCAACCGCCATCGCTGCTGAGTGCATCGAGGCTTGCAAGTATGCCCGTACCGATGCTCCCTACGAGGGCACTGCATATCACGGCCACTTCACCGATGCTGAAGTTCGTGAGCTGGGTGTTCCCCTGGTTACCGGTGACATTCCCGGTTTCGTAGTTATGATCGGCGCAGCTCCCTCTGCAGAGGAAGCTGTTGAGACCGTTAAGGGCTATCAGTCCCGTGGTATCTTCGTATTCCTCATCGGCGGCATCATTGACCAGCTGGTTGAGAAGGAATACAAGATGAACTTCGGTGTTCGTGTGGTTCCTGTTGGCGGCGATATCTGGTCTGTTGGCCATATCATCTCCCTGGTCGTTCGTGCAGCCTTTATCTTCGGCGGCATCGAGGCAGGCGACGCAGCTGCATTCCACCGTTACACCTTCGACCGTATCAATGCTATGGTCAACGCCTACGCTCCCGTAAACGACATCACCGTTGCTTGCGGCGCCGGCGCGATTAAAATGGGCTTCCCCGTTATCACCAACGATACCGAGGATATGTGGGCAGTTCCCAAGAGCCTGATCATCCACACCGATACAAAGGATTGGATCGACACCTCTATCGAAGCCCGTGGCATTAAGCTGAAGATCACCAACATCGACATTCCCGTTGCATTCTCCTCCGCATTCGAGGGCGAGATCATCCGTAAGGGTGATATGCAGGTTGAAGTCGACGGCTCCCGTAAGGACTGCTTCGAGCTGGTTCTCACCAAGGAAGCTACCCAGATCGAGGATCACAAGATCATCGTGGAAGGCCCCGAAATGGACGAGATCCCCGTTGGCAGCAAGATCGCTCTGTCCTATACCGTAGAGGTCGCAGGCAAGGCTATGCAGCCCGACTTCGAGCCCGTTATGGAGCGTAAGATCCATGCATTCCTGAACTGCGTGGAAGGCGTTATGCACACCGGTCAGCGTGACATGATCCGTGTCCGTGTCAGCAAGGCTGACTTCGAGGCAGGCTTCCGCTTCCGCCACATCGGTGAGGTCCTGTACGCCAAGATCAAGAGCGAATTCGACACTGTTGTTGACAAGTGCCAGGTTCGCATCGTAGTAGGCGACGAGGCCAATAAGGAGCTCCGTGCTCAGGCTAACGAGATCTTCAACAAGCGTGAC
>JAGBGB010000063.1 GCA_017936205.1 Oscillospiraceae bacterium | reverse complement strand
TGTGAAAAATGTTTCGAATTTTTGGGAAATACATTATTCTCGGTGGTTTTTGTGTTCATGCCGTTCCGTCATGAACCGGACGTGCAATGCGCGCCCCTACGAATGGTGCGGAAAATCGGAATTTGACCGACTATATGGAATCCATGGGCGGAGCCCATATTTTAATGATCGGCGGAGCCGATACCGAAATTCTTCATCCTTCATTATTCAATATTCAATATTCATTATTCCGATTTGTCGTGACCGAAGGGAGCGATAAATCGGAATTTTACGTTGGAACATTCCCTACGGTGTCGTACGACAGGCGGATTTTACAGGCTGAGGATGATGATGCTGATGACTGCCAGAACCATGCCAAGGAGCTTGGGCAGGTTGGGCTTCTCCTTGAAGATCAGGTAGGAGTAGGCGGCGGCTAACACCAGAACGCCGCCGTTGTCTACGGTGAACAGGGTGGCTGTGTCCACCAGTGCCATGACCCAGGTCAGCACATTGATGGCAAGAGCGGAGCTTGCAAGGCTGAGAACCAGGGGCAGCACAGCCTTCTTCCCAAGCTTGAAGGCCTTCGGGGTGGCGCCTCGCTCCTTCGCCCCCAGCTGCAGCAGTGCGATCACTCCCATGAGGGCATAGGAGATCACGACCATAGCATCCTTCTGTTCCGGGTGGTGCACAGACTGCATTTTCAGCAGGGTTCCGTAGAAGCCGTTACACAGGAACAGCAGCAGACAGAACAGATAATAGGCAGGCTTGGTGCCCTTCAGACGGATGTCCTTCACATTCATGAGGACGAAGGCAACAAGCATCAGCCCAATGGCAAAGACCTGCCACAGGGACAGGCTCTCTCCCTCTACGAAGAGCACCGCATAGAACAGGGGAACCAGCAGACCGCCGAAGAGCAGCATCATGTTCAGGAAGGCGTAAGAGCCCAGAGAACCTGCCTTGATCAGGGAGGTATTAAAGCCGTAGAGCATCAGGGCGTTGAGCACGCCGAAGAGAATGGTCAAGGGCGCCGCTTCGGTAACGAAGCCGCTGCAGACCCATGTAAACAGGGCAATGACTACGCTCTGCAGCACGCAGAACACAGGGGAAGCCAGCTCCGATCTGCCTGCATAACGGGAGGTATACAGGGTGCAGAACAGAGTCTGGAAGCTGTGGAGCAGGGCAAGCACAGCCAGTAACAGGACAACTTTCATAGGGATCCCTCCAATTTATGTGAGTTACAGAACAATGATAAAACAATTTTCCCATTTGTCAAGGGCTTTTGGCAAAACTTCTTGACAAGCTTCTGAAAAAAAGCTACAATAAACCCATCTATAAACCATTAAAGGAGAAGCACCTTGAAGAGAAAAATCGTAGCGGACTCCTCCGCGGATCTGAACGCTTTGGATCAGATCCCTTACACTATGGCACCCATGATCATACACACCGGTAAGAAGTCCTACTTAGACGACGGCACATTGGACATTGAGAGCATGGTCGCAGACCTGCTGCAGAACAGGGGAAAGACCTCCAGTGCCTGCCCCGGCATCGGGGACTGGCTGGATGCCTTCGGCGATTCAGAGGAGGTATTCTGCCTGACCATTACCAGCCGTTTGTCCGGCTCTTACAGCTCTGCCTGCATGGCGAAGCAGGAGTATGAAGAAGC
>JAGBGB010000062.1 GCA_017936205.1 Oscillospiraceae bacterium | reverse complement strand
GTATCGAAATTCGCAGGTGCGATTTTAGAAGAAATGAACCGTAAAACTTCCTATATTTCGGATATTTTCAGCTGTTTTCTAACTCTGTTAGCCTGTATAGATTGCGATGGTTCCCGGAACGGCACATAGGCCGTTCCCTACGGTGTTTACGAAACACTCGTCGACAAATAGGAATTGGGATCATGGGGGCATACTTTTGGCTTCAACTAAGAAAATCGGTCGGGTCGCTGTGGGGCGATCCGACCGACTTGGGGATATGGGATTATTCTGCGGGAGTGGTGGCAGGGGTGGTGACCTCGGGAGTGCTGTCCTCTACCAGCTTGTCTACGTTCATGAAGGGCAGCATACCGTTCTCTCCCGTCATGAAGGTAGGCAGCTTGCCGTCCCATGTCTGGGCATAGGTGTAGTCAATGAGGGACTGGGTCAGGGATTCGGCAATCTCTCGGTTTGCCTTTGCCTCTGCCTCTGCACGGGTGATGGTCTGGTAGGCCTCTGCATCGGCTTCTACCTTCTTGATCTCGGCAGCAGCGTTTGCTTCCAATACCTTCTGCTCTGCCTCGGTCTCTGCACGGAGCTTGTTCTGCTCTGCGACCTGCTTGGCTTCTACTGCATCGGTGAAGGCATCGGTAAAGTCCATATTCTCAATGGAAGTCCCTACCAGCTCAATGTTGTACTGCAGCAGCTTCTCTTCTAAGACCTTCTCTACCTCTCCTGCCATATCGCTGCGGCTGGAGATCAGCTCCTCTGCGTTGTAGCGAGCTGTGACGATCTTCACTGCCTCGGTGATGCAGGGAGCGATGACCGTATTATAATAATCGGTGCCGATGGTCTTATAGATGGTCATAGCATCCTGCTTGCTGATCTGGTAGTTTACGGTATAGGTCAGGGCTACCTCCTGAATGTCGGAGGAGAAGCAGGACATATCCAGAGTGCTCTTCTGCACACGGTTATCCATCTTCACAACCTCCTGCCAGGGGAGCTTGAAGTGTACGCCGGCTTCCAAGGTAAAATCCTCAACCTTGCCGAAGGTGGTCACAACACCGGTGTGTCCCGTGGGAACGGACACATAGCAGGCAAGAACCATCACGCCCAAGCCCAGCAGGGACAGTGCCTGCTTTCCGTTGAGCTTCCACTTGATCTTGGTATTATTAAAGGTAAAACCAAGGGCGATAAACAGGATCAGTGTCAGCACGATCCCGATTGCAAATAATGCCATAATAAAAAACCTCCTGTTACTTCTGATTCTGAGCCAGCCACTGTGCCAGAGCATCTGCCATGGCGTTGTTCTTAGGCTCTTCCTTCTTCTGATTGTTCAAATAATTCTGCACATCCCGTTTCCCGGCGCCTGCGGAGGCTCTGCGTTCCTTGAAGGCAGAGAGCTTCTCACGGTAGCCGCAGACACAGGCGAACATCTGGTTGTCCCCTTCCCCTCGGAGCTCCATTTTCTTGAAGCAGTTGGGGCAGCGAGCATTGGTGGTCTGGGTCACGGACTTGCGGTAGCCGCACTCTCGGTCGGGGCAGACCAGCATTTCCCCCTTCTTGCCCTTGACCAGCAGCAGAAACTTACCGCAGTCGGGGCAGGCCTTACGGGTCTGGTTGTCGTGGGTGTACTTGGCTTCGCTGAGCTTCACATCATTGACCAGCTTACCGGCATAGCTGCGCATTTCTTCAATAAACTTAAAGTCCCGTTCCTGTCCCTTGGCGATCCGGGACAGCCGATCCTCCCACTTGGCAGTGAGGGTGGCAGAGCGCAGATCCTTGGGAGCCAGCTCTACTAACTGCATCCCCTTGGAGGTGGGAACCAGCTCCTTCCCTCTGCGCTCGATGTAGAAGGCGGAGAACAGCTTCTCAATAATATCCGCACGGGTGGCAGGAGTACCTAAGCCACCGGTTTCCTCCAAGATCTTCCGCTGCTCCTTGTCCTGTACCTGAGTCTGGGGATGCTCCATGGCGGTGAGCAGGGTCGCCTCGGTATAGCGAGGGGGAGGGGGTGTCTTGCCGGTGGTCACCTGCACGGAGGAGACCTTCAGCCGCTGTCCCTGACGAACATCCGGCAGGCTCTGGCTGTCGTCCTCTTCCTCATCGAAGGAGAAGTTGCGGTCATAGACTGCCTTCCAGCCTGCATTGAGGACGATCTTCCCCTTGGCGGTGAAGTTATGTCCGGCACAATTCAGGGTCAGCTCCACCTCCTCATACTCATAGGGAGGCATGAGGACAGCCAAGAAGCGGCGAACCACCAGATCGTAAATATTCCGCTCCGGGCCGGAGAGCTGCCACAGGTCGGGGCTCTCCTCCGTAGGGATTATGGCATGGTGATCCGTAACCTTGGCATTGTTCACCAGATACTTGGTCTTCAGGGGGCGGTTGCGCATAAGCTCCTGGGCGAAGGGCTTGTAGCTGTCCACCATCACTGCCTTCAGGCGGTCGGGAAGGGTGGGAACCACATCGTCGGAAATATATCGGGAATCCGTTCTGGGGTAGGTCAGGAGCTTGTGCTGCTCATACAGGGACTGCATGAGATTCAGGGTCTCCTTTGCGGAGTAGGCGTACTTCTTGTTGGCATCCCGCTGCAGCTCTGTCAGGTCATAGGCTGCGGGAGGGGGCGTTTGCCGCCGCATTTTCCGCACCTGCGTGAGAACGCACTCCCCTTTTTCACAGGCGGCGGCGATCCTCTCCATAACGCTGCGGTCGAAGCTGCGGGCGTTGTTGTTCTTGTCCCGATAGCTTGCACAGAAGCCACCGGCTTTCAGCCGCACACCGTAATACTCACGGGGGACGAAGCTGCGGATCTCCTTCTCCCTGTCTACAATAAGAGCAAGGGTGGGGGTCTGGACTCTGCCTGCAGATAGCTGGGCATTGTGGCGGCAGGTCAGAGCACGGGTCACATTGAGTCCCACGATCCAGTCTGCCTCGCTCCGTGCCTGTGCGGAGCGGAAAAGGTTATCATAGTCGGCGGCAGGGCGGAGCTTGGCGAAGCCTTCCTTGATCGCCTTGTCGGTCTGGGAGGAGATCCACAGCCGCTTGGTGGGCTTCTTCCAGCCTGCCTTGATCATGATCCAGCGGGCAACCAGCTCACCCTCACGGCCTGCATCCGTTGCAATGATCAGATCGGAAATATCTCCACGCTTCATAAGGCTCTGAACCACCTTAAACTGTCGGGAGGTCTGTCCGATGACCACTAACTTCATATTCTGGGGGAGCATGGGCAGGTCTGCCATATCCCACTTCTCCCACTTCTTCTCGTACACATCGGGGTCAGCCAAAGTGACCAAGTGGCCCAGAGCCCAGGTCACAACATAGCGATCCCCTTCCATATAGCCCTCGCCGCCCCGCTTGCAGCCCAAAACACGGGCAAGCTCACGGCCAACAGAGGGCTTCTCTGCCAATACTAAGGACTTCCCCATCAGTCGATCACCGTAACGGAAACGATGCCGGGCTGCTTGTCCGCAGGGACGGAGCCGTTGTCATCGGTAACCACAGAAGTGCTGTATTCGCAAACAGCGTCTACCACATCCATGCCCTCGGTGACATAGCCGAAGCAGGCATACTGTCCGTCTAAGAACAGGGAGTCCTGATGTACGATGAAGAACTGAGAGCTGCCGCTGTCCATGCTGTAGCCGTTTCTTGCCATGGAGATGGCACCACGGGTGTGGCTCAGGGTGTTGTTCACACCGTTGGCGGTAAATTCGCCCTTGATCTCAATGTCGGAGCCGCCCATGCCGGTGCCCTCGGGGTCGCCACCCTGCATCATGAAGCCCTCCATAATGCGGTGGAAGGTCAGACCGTTATAGAAGCCGCTCTCTGTCAGGTTCAGGAAGTTGGCAACGGTAATGGGAGCCACATCTGCATCTAACTCTACCTTGATGGTGCCGTAGTCCTTGACCTCGATGGCAACATGGTGCTTGCCGCTGATGGTATCGAAGCTGAAGCTGCCGGGCGCGTGCTTGCCGTTGCTCTCTACCTGTGCAGGAGCCGTGGTGGTGGTATTGCCGTCATCGTTTGTGGTGAAGGGCTCTTCCTTATTCCAGTCGATGGCGAAGATCAGGATCAGTGCCAAAGCGATCACAGCGGCAGCAATGCCACCGATCAAGCCGTACTTCTTCAGCTTTGCCTTCTTTTCCGCAGCTGCAGCGTTCTTCTGTGCGACCTGCTTCGCATCACAGATGGCACAATAGCCCTTGTTGCCCATGGGGCGTCCACATTTCTTACAATTCATTTTTCGTTCCTCCTATGTTTTGTGGGGTCGGCTCATTTACAGATGATGCCGCCGCCTATGACTATATCGCCGTCGTAGAAAACGGCGCTTTGTCCGGGTGTGACTGCCCTCTGAGGGGCATCGAAGATCAGCTCACAGCCTCCTTGGTGGGGCTTGAGCCATGCGGGGGCGGTTTTTGCGGAATAGCGGAGCTTGGCTTCCACTCTCAGGGTCTCTGTCAGGCAGTCGAAGGGAATATAATTCACCTGCTCTACCAAGACATGATCGGAAAACAGCTGTGTATTGTCTCCGATGATCACATCGGTTCCACGCTTGCCCAGCACATAGGCTCTCTGTCCGAACGCCATACCCAAGCCTCGCCGCTGACCGACAGTGTACGCCTCCAAGCCTCGATGCTTGCCTAAGACGGCTCCCTCCGCAGTGATGAAGTTCCCCTCCTGAGGAATTACGCCGTGGTCTGTGAGATACTGCATATAATCTCCGTCAGGGACGAAGCAAATATCCTGACTGTCCCGCTTTTTCGCAAGGTCTAAGCCTGCTTCTTGGGCAAGCTGTCGGGTCTGTGCCTTGCTGCTCAGCTCCCCAAGGGGGAATAAGCTGTGGGCAAGCTGAGATTGACTCAAGCCCCAGAGCATATAGGTCTGATCCTTGCTCCGATCCTCGGCATAGGACAGGAGGAATCTCCCCTGCTGCTGTCGGATCTGTGCGTAGTGTCCTGTGGCAATGCCGTCATAGCCCAATTCTAAGGCTTTGTCTAAGAAGGCTCCGAACTTCATTTTCTTGTTACAGACTACACAGGGATTGGGGGTGCCGCCACTGCGGTACATCTGCTTGAAATCCTCGATGACCGTAGCCTGGAATTCCTTCTGCAGATCGAAGCAGTAGAAGGGAATGCCTAAGGTCTCTGCAGCCTTCCGTGCATCCTCCGCCTCCGACTCTGCCCCGTCCCGAAGGAGCATGGTGGCTCCTCCTACCTCATAGCCCTGCTGCTGCAGGAGCACACAGGCAGCCGCAGAATCCACTCCCCCGGAGAGGGCAACTAAGATCCGTTTCATACTCTCACATCCTTTCCTTATAGCATACCGCATTTTAAGAAAAAAAGCAAGTATCATGTTGACCTTGTAAAAAATTGCGGTATAATAATAGGGTAAAATATTACAGAGATGGAGAACTATATGCTTTCATTCAAACCCATTACCATTACGGAACGACCCATTCTGCACAAGGCTCTGTGGCGGGCAGAGGGACATGGCAGCGAATATTCCTTCGCAAATCTATTCTTCTGGGGAAACCAGCAGCTTTGCACAGAGTATGAGACCCCGCTGATTTTCAGCCGCTTCGGGGACTGGACAGCCTACTTGTATCCTCGCAGCACCGCCTTGGTGGAGCTGCTTAGGAAGGATGCGGAGGAACGGAACATCCCCCTGCGGATCTGGGGGCTGACAGCGCAGGAGGCACAGGAGCTGGAAGCTGCCTATCCCGAGAGGTTCAGCATTGCCCCATCTCGGAACAGCTTCGACTATGTGTACGACATTGAACGGCTGTGCAGCCTCAGCGGGAAGAAGCTCCAATCCAAGCGGAACCACTGCAACCGCTTTGAGCAGGATCATCCCGGCTTTCAGGTACTGCCTCTGGATGATCGGCTTTTAGAACAGTGTCGAGCCTTTACCCATAGATGGTATGACGAGCACGCCCACCTCCATGATCCCTCGGATTATGAGGGAGAGAAGCGAGCCATTGGGAAGGCATTTGACCACTTCCACGAGCTGGAAATGGACGGCATCGCCCTCATGACAGAAGAAGGGCTCATGGGCTTCTCCATGGGCAATCGAATCCGTGAGGATATGTTCGATGTGAACTTTGAGAAGGCGCTGGCAGCGGTCAATGGGGCTTATCCCACGGTCAATCGGGAGTTTGCCCGTTATATTCGACAGAAATATCCTCAGATCCGTCTGCTGAATCGGGAGGATGACATGGGTATTGAGGGACTGCGCAGAGCCAAGGAAAGCTACTACCCTGACATTCTTCTGGAAAAATACGTTGCGGAGGCTGTGAAATGAAGTACACTCTTGCAAACAGATCCGATCTGCCTGCCCTGAGCAAGCTATGGCAGCAGTGCTTCGGGGATCCGTACAGCTACATCAGCGGCTTCTGGGCAGCGAGCTTTGAACACATTCAGGTCTACATGGCACAGGATGGGAATGCTCCCATAGCTATGGCGTGTGTGCTTCCTACCCAGCTCATTGACGAGGAGGGGGAAAGCCACTCCTGCGGCTATGTGTATGCGGTGTGCACTGCTCCCCAACACCGTGGGAAGGGGCTGTGCAAGGCGCTTATGGAGCACATCCACAGAAGCTGCGGCTTCCAATACGCTGCCTTAGTGCCTGCGGAGGAAGGGCTCTTCTCCTTCTATGAAAAGCTGGGCTATAAGACCGTTTTCTACAATCGAGAGTATACCGTGGAGCCCAAAAAGGGTGCAAAGATCCGCACCGCCTCACCGGAGGTCTACCGCTCCATCCGGGAGCTGCAGCTATATGATAACTTCCTGTCCTACGATGAGTATTACCTGCCCAACGGCGGCTCACTGTACCGCATCGAAACCGAGGACGGACTGTACTGTGCCTGTGCCTACAAGGAAGACGAGGAGCTGCGGATCCGTGAGCTGCTGCCGGATTCTCCCCAAGCCGCCGCAGCTCTGTGTGCCTATCTGGATTGCAAGAAGGCAGTTGTCCGCACCATAGGCGAGGAACGCCCCTTCGGAATGCTGAAGTCCCTGAAGGGCAAGCCCTATATCCAAACAGGCTACCTCGGTCTGGCATTGGATTGACCCAAGAGCAGGAATCCCTCCGTTAGATTTACCGCTTCGTAGGGGCGCGCATTGCGCGTCCGACAACCACCAAGAATTGGTGGTTGTGAAAAATGTTTCGTTTTTTGGAGAAATTACATCATTTCCGGTGGTTTTTGTGTTCATGGCGTTACGCCATGAACCGGACGCGCAATGCGCGCCCCTACGCAGCGGTGAACGAAGCAGCTCGACAAATCGGAATTTGGTAAGATGATTCGATTATGGAGTAAGATATGTTATTTGATTTGTTTCGAAAAAAGAAGAAGCTCTCCCCTGAGAGACCGGTGCCGACCCATATTGCCATTGTTATGGACGGCAACGGACGGTGGGCGAAGAAGCGTGGTTTGCCCCGACAGGCAGGGCACAAGGTAGGAGCCGAGGCATTCCGTACCATAGCCAACTATGCCAAGTCCATTGGGCTGAAATATCTGACGGTCTACGCCTTCTCTACAGAGAACTGGAAGCGGCCGGAGGAAGAGGTCAATGCCATTATGGAGCTGTTGGAGAAGTACCTCCGGGAAGCAATCCGGGATATGGAGAAGAACAGGGTTCGCTTCTGCTTCTTCGGAGATCTGAGCCGCTTGTCCCCTCAGCTTCAAGAGGAAGCGAGAGAGGCGGTGGAACGCTCTGCCAAGTATGAGGGCGTGCAGGTCAATTTCTGCCTGAACTACGGCGGAAGAGCAGAGGTGGTTCGGGCTGCTCAACGCTTCGCACAGGCTTGCGTAGAGGGAAAGTGCAAGCCGGAGGAGCTGACGGAGCGTATGCTTTCCGATCTGATGTATTCGCAGAATGTGCCTGACCCGGAGCTGGTGATCCGCCCCGGGGGAGAGCTGCGAACCTCCAACTTCCTCCTGTGGCAGAGCGCCTATGCTGAGTATTATTTTACAGATGTTTTGTGGCCTGAATTCGGGCCCGAAGAATTAGAAAAGGCAATTGCGGCTTATAATAGTCGTAAGCGCCGCTTTGGAGGCGTATAATCATGTTGGTGAGAATTTTAACGGCTGCAGTGGGCTTGCCTCTGCTTTTAGCGATCGTTTTGCTGCTGCCCCCCATTGGTACGGCGGTGCTCTTTGGCTTGGCTTGTATGATCGCAGCCTATGAAATGCTGTGGAGAACCCGCCTTTGGAGAAATAAAGGAGCCGTAGTCCTTACCGCTCTTATGGGTGCAGCGGTGATCCTGTGGTCCTGGTGTAAGGGCTGTGGGATCCTTACCGGGGAGCAGCTCTGGCTCAGTGCCCTTGTGGGATTGTTTGTGTTCTTCTCTATTCTGTTCTGCCAGCTTCTGGCAGGCCACGGGAAGGTAAAGGTACAGTCTATTGCGGCTGTGCTTTTCGCAGGCTTTGTATATCCCTTTATGCTGGGTGCTCTGGTGCGGCTCCGCTCCATGAATGGGGGAGAGTTTTACATTCTGGTTGCCTTCCTCCTGTCTATGGTGGCAGACTCCGGCGCTTACTTTGTGGGCAGAGCTCTGGGTAAGCATAAGCTGGCTCCTGTTATCAGCCCCAAGAAGACGGTAGAGGGTGCCATTGGGGGAGCTCTGGTCAATGTGCTTGCTATGCTGGGCTACACCCTGCTGCTGAATAAGTGCTTCGGCTTTGCTCAGGTGAACTACATCTATGCAGCCATTTATGGTCTGCTGGGAGCCGGGGCTTCCATTATCGGCGACCTGACCCTGTCTGTGATCAAGCGTCAGGTGAAAATCAAGGATTACGGCAATTTGATGCCCGGACACGGCGGCATTCTGGATCGCTTCGACAGCACCATGATGGTTGCCCCTCTGGTAGAGATCCTGTTGCTGCTGATCCCCTTTGCGGTGAAGTAATATGACGAAAAATGTTTCTATTTTAGGCTGCACCGGCTCTATCGGACGGCAGACCTTAGAGGTAGTGGAGCAGCTTCCCATTCAGGTGGTTGCCATGACTGCCGGGACCAATGTGGAGCTCATGGTGCAGCAGTGCAGGCAGTTTAAGCCTGAGCTGGCTGTTATGGCTACGAAGGAAGCAGCAGATCGCCTTGCCTCCGAGCTGGGCGAGGGCATCCGTGTGATGCACGGTATGGAGGGGCTCATTGCTGCTGCGGAATATGAAAGTGCAGACACGGTGGTCACGGCTGTGGTAGGTATGCTGGGGCTTCGCCCCACGCTGGCTGCCATTGCCAAGAAAAAGCGGATAGCCCTTGCCAATAAAGAAACACTGGTCTGTGCCGGTGAGCTGGTCATGGCAGCGGCGAAGGAATATGGAGCAGAGATCATCCCTGTGGACTCAGAGCACTCCGCCATTTTCCAGTGCCTTATGGGCAGCCATGGGAAGGAAGAGATCCGTCGGATCATCCTGACCTGCTCCGGGGGCCCCTTCTTCGGCAAAAAGCAGTCGGAGCTGCAGCACATTACCAAGGCGGCTGCCCTCAAGCACCCCAATTGGAAAATGGGGAACAAGATCACCATTGACTGTTCTACCCTGATGAACAAGGGCTTGGAGGTCATTGAAGCTATGCGGCTGTACGATCTGCCCCTGTCTCAGGTGGATGTGGTGATCCACCGTCAGAGTATCATCCACTCTCTGGTAGAATTCCGGGACGGCGCGGTGATGGCACAGTTAGGAGTCCCGGATATGCGTGTGCCCATTCGTTTGGCTATGACCTATCCTCATCGTGTGGAGAATCCCGCAGAGCCTCTGGATCTGTTTACCTGCGGAGATCTGACCTTCCACAAGCCGGATGAAGAAGCCTTCCCTTGTCTGGCTCTTGCCAAGGAAGCGGCACTCAGAGGCGGCACAGCCTGTGCAGTCATGAATGGTGCCAATGAAGCTGCGGTTGCTCTGTATTTAGAGGATCGGATCGGCTTCTACGATATTCCACGTCTGGTTCGTGGAGCGATGGATGGGGTTCCCTTTGTGGAGAAGCCGGATCTGCAGCAGATCTTAGCAGCGGACAGTGCTGCCAGAGCTGCTGTTCATACCCTTCTGTGAGGTGATTGGTTTTGATGACCGTATTTTATATTCTTGTTGCGATTCTGTTTTTCGGTATTCTGATCCTTGCACACGAGTTTGGACATTTTATTACTGCCAAGCTCAGTGGGGTGCAGGTCAATGAATTTGCCCTCTTTATGGGCCCTGCCATTTGGAAGAAGCAGAAGGGGGAGACCCTCTACTCTCTGCGCTGCATCCCCATCGGCGGCTACTGTGCCATGGAGGGGGAGGATGAAGGCAGCGATAACCCTCGCGCCTTCGGTAATGCTAAGGTCTGGAAGCGACTGATCATTCTGGTAGCCGGTGCGACTATGAACTTCATTGTAGGCTTCCTGATGATGCTGATCTTTGTGAGTATTTACTTCCAGAATATCGTCCCTACCGCTGTGATCAATGATATTCAGGAGGGCAGACCCTTCGCACAACAGCTGCAGGTGGGGGATGAATTCTATTCCATCAACGGTCGCCGTGTATTTGTCAGTGGAGATGTGGGTCTGCTGTTGGATCGTCAGGCTGACGGCATCCACGATCTGGTGGTGATCCGTAACGGTGAGAAGGTAGAGCTGGAGAATGTAACCATGAAGCGGGAGCTTGTTGCTGAAGACGGCAGCCTGCTGTATGGTCTGAGCTTCCTATATGAGGAAGCCAACTTCGGAAACCGTTTGGAATATACTTGGAATGAATCCCTGAATGTAGGTCGTCTGGTATGGATGAGCTTGAGTGATCTGGTGACAGGTCGAGAGTCCGTAGAGAATGTGTCCGGTATCGTAGGGGTTGTGGATATTGTGGCAGATGTGGGAGTACAGTCCAAAACTGTAGGAATTGGTCTGCTCAATGTGCTGTATTTCTTTGCTATGATCAGTATCAATCTGGGCGTGATGAATCTGCTTCCCATTCCTGCACTGGACGGCGGCAGAGTAGTGTGCCTCTTGGTAACCTCTGCTGCGGAGAAGCTCCTGGGACGGAAGATCGACCCTAAATATGAGGGCTATTTGAACGGCTTCTTTATGATCCTGCTGATCGGTTTGATGCTTCTGGTCACCTTCAAGGATGTTTGGAATCTGTTCTGATATAGAGAAAGGCGTTACTATGACAAAACAAATTCGTGTGGGCTCTGTCCCCATTGGCGGCGGCGCTCCCATTGTGATCCAATCTATGCTGAATACTGCCACCACGGATGTGGAGGGCAGCTTGGCTCAGATCGCCGCACTGAAGCAGGCGGGCTGTGAGATCGCCCGTCTGGCAGTGCCGGATATGGAGGCAGCCAAGGGCTTTGCTCAGATCGCTGCTGCCTCCCCTCTGCCCCTCGTGGCAGATATTCATTTTGACTACCGTCTTGCCATTGCTGCTGCCGAGGGCGGTGCGGCAAAGATCCGTATCAATCCCGGTAACATTGGGGGCGAGGATCGGGTAAAGGCTGTGGTGGATTGCTGCAAGGCCCACCATATTCCCATCCGCATCGGTGTCAACGGCGGCTCTCTGGATAAGAAGCTGTTGGAGAAATATGGGCATCCCACCCCCGAAGCACTGGTAGAAAGTGCGTTGGAGCACGCTGCCTTTTTAGAAAAGTACGATTTTACAGACATTTGTCTGTCTATGAAGTCCAGCAATGTACCCCTGATGATGCAGGCGTATCGGCTTATGGCTGAGAAGGTGGACTATCCTCTCCATGTAGGTGTGACGGAAACGGGCACCGAATACATGGGGACGATTAAGTCCGCCATGGGCATCGGTGGTCTGCTGTGCCTCGGCATCGGTGACACCATCCGAGTGTCCCTGACTGCGGACCCGGTGCGGGAAGTTGTAGCTGCAAAGGCGATCCTAAAGGCAGCGGGCCTGAGAAAGACCGGTGTGAACCTGATCGCCTGCCCCACCTGCGGAAGGACCAAGATCGACCTGATCGGTCTTGCCAATCGGGTAGAGGAAGCCCTGCAGGATTGCGAGAAGGAGCTGACCGTTGCGGTTATGGGCTGCATCGTCAACGGCCCCGGTGAGGCAAGAGAAGCGGATATCGGCATTGCCGGTGGAGACGGTTGCGGCGTGATCTTCCTGAAGGGAGAGCTGAAGGAAAAGCTGCCCTATGAGGAGCTGTTGCCTACCCTCCTGAGATACATAGACAAGCTGTGACAGAGAGGAGGCGGCTATGAATCTGATTCCTTTTTTAGCCATGCTGTCGGAATATGAGCCGCCGGAGGATCTGCGGCCTGTTTTGGAGCAGGCGGATATTTGCCATGCGGAGATTGACCGGGGAGACCGAAGTATTACCTTGCTGGTGTCCTTCCGGGAATATGTTCCTGCGGTACGGCTTTGGCAGATCGAGATGGATCTGCAGGAACTTTATGGTCTGCGGAGAATGCAGATCAATGCTAACTTTCCGGCAGAAAGTTTGGAGCAGTTTGATGGCTTGGAGCTTTCTCGCCATTTGACCAAGCTCTATTCCCCCTGCGCTGCCATTTTGGCAGGCTGTCGGTGGGAATTTGGGGAGGAAACCATTCTGACCCTGCGTGCCAATGGTAAGGAGGAGCTTCTGCCCCTGCTGCCTGCGGCGCAGCAATATATACTGGAACACTTCGGTGTTCAGACGAAGATCTCCGTTGTCAGCAACCACGGAAATTATTCTCAGGATCTCTTTGCTGAAACGGAACGGATGCGGCAGGAGGCCATGAAGGCGGTTCCTGCTGCCAAATTTGCAGATGCTGCCCCTGCAGCAGGGGGCGGAAAAAAGCCTGCTGCCCAGCCGGAGGGGGATATGATTTACGGAAAGCCCTTCTTCGGCCCTGCGATCCAAATGAAGGATATTTCTATCGACCGTCAGGATGAACGGGTCATTGTGGAGGGAAAGGTCTTTGCTGTGGAGCACCGCCAGAACCGACAGGGGACGGCGACCATTATTTCCTTCGATATGACGGACAACACAGGCTCTGTCCATGTAGGCGGCTATTTCAAGGGCGATACAGGCAAGCCAATAGCCGATAGTATCCAGAAGCCCGGTATGTACATCCGAGTGCAGGGCAAGATCGACTATGATGACTATACCAAGGAAGTGGTACTCCGTCCCTTTGCCATTCGCCCCGGGGAGGCACCCAAGCGGCAGGATACGGCAACGGACAAGAGAGTAGAGCTCCACCTGCATACCACCATGTCTATGATGGATGCCCTGACCAAAACCGGGGATGCGGTAGCTACCGCTGCCCGTTGGGGACATCAGGCCATTGCCATTACGGATCATGGGGTTGCATCTTCCTTCCCTGCAGCTTTAAAAGCGAGCAAAAACAAGGTTGCGGGAACGGATAAGCCCATTAAGATCCTTTACGGCTGCGAGGGCTACTATGTCAACGATGTGGATGACAGAATCGTTGTCCACGGAGAGAGAAATATGCCTCTGGAAGGGGAATTCGTGGCATTTGACTTGGAAACCACAGGACTCTCTGCCCAGAATGATGTGATCATCGAAATTGGTGGCGTGTTGTTCCGTGACGGACAGGCTGTAGACAGCTTTCAGTGCTTTGTAGCACCTCACAGGAAGCTGACACCTAAGATCATCGAGCTCACAGGCATTACAGATGCCATGCTGGAAGGGGCTCAGGAAATCGAAGAAGCCCTCTCAGCCTTCTTGGAATTCTGCGGCGATCGCCCACTGGTTGCCCATAATGCAGACTTCGATGTGAGCTTCATTACCGCCGCCTGTGAGCGGCTGAAGATCGACTATGTGCCTACCTCTATTGATACCCTGATCCTGTCTCAGAATTTGATGCCCCAGCTCAGTAAGCACAAGCTCAATATTGTAGCAGATGCTTTGAGCCTTCCTGAATTTAACCATCACAGAGCCTCCGATGATGCCAAGACCTGCGGTCTGCTGTATCTCCGCTTTGCGCAGATGCTTCGGGAGCGAGGGGTAGAGGACATCCAGAGTATAAATGCCGATATGGTGTCCCTCCGAGCCGGAGGGAAGATCGGGGACAGGCAGGCGAAGCACATTCTGGTCTTTGCCAAGAACCAAATGGGCCTGCGGAACCTGTACCACCTGATCTCCAATGCTCACCTGATGCACTTTAAGCGCAATCCACGTATGCCCAAGTCCGATATTCTGAAGTATCGAGAGGGCTTGATCATTGGTTCTGCCTGTGAAGCAGGAGAGCTGTTCCAAGCCATTCTGGCAAATAAGAGCTGGGCAGAGCTGAAGCGGATCGCCTCCTTCTATGACTTCTTAGAGATCCAGCCCCTGAGCAATAACCGCTTCATGTTAGAGAAGGGTATGGCAGAAACAGAGGAGGATCTGCGGAACTTCAACCGCACCATTGTCCGCTTAGGTGAGGAGCTGGGCAAGCCGGTCTGTGCTACGGGAGATGTGCATTTCCTGAATCCGGAGGAGGAGATCTACCGCCGCATTCTTCTGGCAACCAAGGGCTTCTCCGACTGCGACAGACCCAACCCTCTGTACTTCCGCACCACGGACGAGATGTTAGAGGAATTTTCCTATCTGGGAGAGGAAAAGGCATATGAAGTGGTTGTTACCAATACCAATCGCATTGCAGATATGTGCGATGTGATACGCCCTGTGCCCCATAACCTCTTTGCCCCTAAGATCGAGAACTCCGTGGAGGACTTGAAGAGCTTGGTTTACGGGAAAATGCACCGCCTTTACGGAGAGAATCCCCCTGAGCTGATCGTCAAGCGTGTAGAGACGGAGCTGCATGATATTATTACCTGTCACTATGATGTGATCTATATGTCTGCCCAGAAGCTGGTGCAGAATTCTCTGGAAAACGGCTATCTGGTCGGCTCCCGAGGCTCCGTTGGTTCCTCTCTGGTTGCTTATATGTCCGGTATCACAGAGGTCAACTCCCTGCCCCCACACTACCGCTGCCCGGAGTGCAAGTATTGCAGCTTCGAGGTTCCCGACAATGTGAACTGCGGTGCAGACTTGGAGGATGCCAAGTGTCCGGAATGCGGAGCCCAGTTGGAGAAGGACGGCTTCAATATTCCCTTTGAGACCTTCCTTGGCTTCGGCGGCGACAAGGTGCCGGATATTGACCTGAACTTCTCCGGCGAATATCAGGCCAGAGCCCATCAATACTGTATCGAAATGTTCGGTGCCAGCCATGTGTTCCGTGCAGGAACCATCGGTACCGTAGCAGATAAAACCGCCTTCGGCTATGTGAAGAAATATCTGGCAGAGCGGAATTTAGTAGTTCCCCGAGCGGAGGAAAACCGCTTGTCTGCAGGTTGCGTGGATGTACGCCGTACTACGGGGCAGCACCCGGGCGGTCTGGTAGTCATCCCTCAGGAAAATGAGATCTGGGACTTCTGCCCGGTACAGCATCCGGCGGATGATGTAAATACTGACATTATTACCACCCACTTTGAATACCATTCTATGGAGGAGAACCTGCTGAAGCTGGATATGCTGGGACACGATGATCCCACCATGATCCGCTACATGGAGGATCTGACCGGAGTGGATGCCAAGCTGATCCCTCTGGACGATAAGGATACCATGTCCATCTTCCGCAACAGCAAGGTTTTAGGTTATGAGAATGACGAGATTTTAGGTATTCCCGGCTCTGTGGGCATTCCGGAGTTTGGAACAGGCTTTACCCGTGGGATGCTCATGGATACTAAGCCGGAGCAGTTTGATACCCTGATCCGTCTGTCCGGCTTCTCTCATGGTACGGACGTTTGGTTAGGCAATGCGAAGGATCTGATTGTCAGCGGAACTGCCAGCGTTTCTCAGGCCATCGGCTGCCGTGACGATATTATGATCTATCTGATCAAGTGTGGTATGCCGGAGAAGCGAGCCTTCAAGATCATGGAGGCTGTCCGTAAGGGTAGGGGTCTGCCTGAGGGCGCAGAGGAAGAAATGGTAGCGGCCGGTGTTCCCGCCTGGTACATTGGCTCCTGTAAGAAGATCAAGTACCTCTTCCCCAAGGCTCATGCTGCTGCCTACGTTATGATGGCATTCCGTATTGCGTGGTTCAAGGTGCATAAGCCCCTTGCCTTCTATGCGGCATACTTCTACCGCCGCAGCCAGAAGGACGGCTTCGATGCGGTCATGATGACCCACGGTATTGATACGGTCAAGGAGCATATGAAGCTGATCAAGGATAACCCGGACAAAACAGCCAAGGACGACGATCTGTTTACCACATTGGAGGTTTGCTACGAGTTTTATCTCCGTGGTTTTGAATTTGCGCCAATGGACCTGTACGAATCTCATGCTACCCGATTCCAAATCAGGGATGGGAAGCTGCTGCCACCCTTTGTATCCGTTTCCGGTCTGGGCGAATCTGCTGCATGGGACATTCTAAGTGGCAGAGAGGGGAAGCAGTTTGTCTCTATCGAGGAGTTCTCACGGGCTTGTCCCAAGGTGTCTAAGACCCATATTGAGAAGCTCAAGGAGGCAGGTGCCTTCGGCAGCCTGCCGGAAACCAGTCAGATGACCCTATTCTAAAGGGTAACCTTGTCAAATAACGACAAAATCACAGGAATGAATTCGTGCAAAACAACAAAATTTCTGAAATAGTTTGATGTTTCTCTTAAAATACGATATAATATATCCGTTACTTTAATGAACATAAGGAGTGTACAACCATGCAAGAACTTGAAAAGCAATTCCATATCCACTGTGTTGAGGGCGATGTAGGTCGCTACTGCATCCTGCCCGGTGATCCCGGCCGTTGCGAATCCATTGCAAAGCTTTTTGACAACCCCGTGCATGTTGCACAGAACCGTGAGTATAATATCTATACCGGCACTCTTCTGGGTGAGAAGGTCAGCGTTTGCTCCACCGGTATCGGTGGCCCCTCTGCTTCCATCGCTATGGAAGAGTTGCACAATATCGGTGCAGATACCTTCATCCGTGTAGGAACCTGCGGCGGTATCGATCTGGATGTACAGTCCGGTGATATCGTGGTTGCTACCGGTGCCATCCGCTTCGAGCATACCTCTATGGAGTATGCTCCCATTGAGTACCCTGCAGTATCCGATCTGGACATCGCTCTGGCTCTGCGTCAGGCTGCTCAGGCGATGGGCAAGCGTACTCACACCGGTGTCGTCCAGTGTAAGGATGCTTTCTACGGTCAGCACAGCCCTGCTAAGATGCCCGTATCGTATGAACTGCTCCAGAAGTGGGAAGCATGGAAGAGACTGGGTGTTAAGGCCAGCGAGATGGAATCTGCTGCTCTCTTCGTAGTTGCGGATGCTTTGGGCTGCCGCTGCGGTTCTTGCTTCCATGTTATCTGGAATCAGGAGCGTGAGGCTGCAGGTCTGGATCAGAATATGAGCGAGGATACCTCTTCTGCTGTTCGTGTAGGCGTTGAGGCTCTGAAGCTGATCATTGCTCAGGATAAGGCCAACGGCAGATAATTTTTAAGGAACTTTTGCAGATTTTCGTCGTCTGATCCCTTGAGGAATCGTGTAAGGAGGTGAGATCGGTGAGACGAAGCTGGTGGACAGTTTGGATCGAGGTTGCCATTATGGTGGTGCTTCTGGTCTTTGCCTATAATTTTGTAACGAATAAAATTCAGGAGCTGGTATCTCCCTATCTCATTGAAGAAAGTGAAATCGGAGAACGCAGCGATAATATGATCAAGGAAATCGTGGAGAAGCTTGAAGAAAAGCTGGATATCCGCATTGACTATGAGAATATGATCTTCGATTACGCCAATGACTATGCCAACACCATGATGGAACAGTCCAAGGAGGAACGTAAGGGCGAATCCGAGACCGATCCGGAGGAAGAGGATCCTCAAGACTCTGAGGAAGAAACCCGGGACGAAGAGACTGAGAACGAAGAAACCTAAACAGTTAAGGGTCTGTTGCCAGCCGAAGGCTAAGCAGCAGACCCTTTTGTGCAGCGTGAATGCAAGGAGAGAGCAAATATGGATTTGAACAGAAGGATCGCAGCTCTTGCAGAGAGTGATGAGGAACGAATGCTGCTGGTTCGGGTCTGCGACAAGCTGCAGCGGGGCTATGAACGGGAAATGCCTGTGTCCACAGCCTTTCTGACTCCGAGAGAGCAGGCACTGGTGAGGCAGCTTCTGTCCCATGCCCGATTCTGGGGTGGAATAGAGGGGGCAGAGCGCTGTGTAGCTTATTACTTACCGGATTACATGACGGAGGGGGATTATTTCGATGCGGATGTGATCTCCTGCATCCGTGGCAGCTTCTATGAGGCAGCTTCTCTGAGCCATCGGGATGTGCTGGGAGCACTTATGGGAGCCGGGATCCGTCGAGATGCCATCGGGGATATTCTGATCCATGAAAAATGCTGTGAAGTTTTCCTTCTTGCGGAGCTGACACGGTATCTTCTGGATAATCTGACCTCTGCCGGGCGCCAGCATCTGCAGTTGGAGCAGATTGACCCGAAGACAGTGGAAAAGCCCCCTCAGGCTATGAAGGAGCTTCGGGTCACCGCATCCTCTCTCCGCATAGACAGTGTCTTGTCTGCTGCCTTCCATATCAGCAGAGGGAAAGCTGTGGATGCCATCCGTGCCGGACAGGTCAATCTTAACTCCCTGACCTGCTTGAAGCCGGACAAGTCGGTCAATGCCTTAGACGAGCTCTCCCTCCGGGGCTCCGGCAAGCTCCGCATCTTAGCACTCCACGGCCAAACCAAAAAAGACCGCACCGCCATTACCGTAGGCATTTTCCTATAAAGCTCCCTCTGCTTAACGCTAAATCCCGATTTATCGAACT
>JAGBGB010000061.1 GCA_017936205.1 Oscillospiraceae bacterium | reverse complement strand
ATTATAACCCCCATAATATAGAAAGTCAATACTATGGGAGGTTATTATAAGATGATTCGATTTGATAAGCTCTGGATCACCATGGAGAAAAAAGGATTCAGCACTTATTTGCTACGAGAAAAATGCGGAATTGATAGTAAAACCATCCGTCGTTTAAAGGCAAATGAGAATATAGAAACCAAAACTCTAAACAAGCTCTGTACTGTTCTGGAGTGCTCCTTAGAGGATGTTGCAACCTTCGTTCGTGATGAATGATCCCTTTGTATGAGAGAATTTCCCCTGCTTGAAAATGTTTGCATTTTCAAGCAGGTTTTTTTCTATACTGATACAAAGGGAGGCGGTGCTGTTGACGGGAAGAACTTCCATTTTAGGCGGAGCATTTCTACTGACTGTTACAAATTTATTCCTGCGACTGATCTCCATTCTTTTTAATGTTTATCTGTCGGATCAAATCGGGGCTGCCGGTTTAGGCTTGTTGCAGCTGATCTCTACCGTCAGCATATTTGCAGCTCTGGTAGGCTCCTCCGGAGTACGGGTCGCAGCCATGTTCCTCAGTGCTGAGGAATTCGGTCGCCGTCGATTGGGAGGCGTCCGTGCTGCCATGTCCTGCTGTCTGACTTACGGAACCATTATTAGCAGTCTGGTTGGAGTTGCAACCTGGTTTCTGGCAGATTATTTTGCTGCATCTTGGTTAGGAGATACAAGAGCCGCCCTCTCTATCCGTTGCATGGGGCTATTCCTCCCCTTCTCCTGCCTGTGTGGGATCATGACCGGATACTTCACCGCTTGCTCCCGAATCCGTCAATTGGTCGTCATTGAGATCGCAGAGCGGCTGCTGTCTATGGCTCTGACCGTGTTTCTGCTGCTGTACTGGGCAAAGGGAGATCTGGAACGCTCCTGCTGCGGGATCCTCTTAGGCAGTTCTCTGGGGGCAACCGCTGATTTCTTCCTGCTGTATCGGATGTATCGCAAGGATATGAAGGAAGTCAAAACAGATAAAAGCCTCCACATGGGTTCCCGTCTGCTTCGCTTGTGTATTCCCTTAGCCTTGAATGATTACCTTCGCTCCGGGCTAAATACCGCAGAGCAGCTTTTGATCCCCTACGGCTTGGCTCGCTACGGTGGCTCCACGGAACAGGCTATGGCAGATTACGGAACCATTCATGCTATGGTTTTCCCGATCCTCATGTTCCCTGCAGCAGTGCTCTATGCCCTATCCGATCTTCTTGTGCCGGAATTGTCCCGAGCCAATGCCATGGGACGGAAGTTGCGGATCGTTGACCTGACCGATAAATGCTTGCGACTTTGTATGCTCTTCGCCTCCGGGGTTGCCGGTTTCCTCTTTGTAAGTGCGAATGAATTAGGACTTCGGATCTACGGGAGTGCGGATGCAGGTCGTTATTTAAAGATCTTCGCCCCTATGGTGCTGATGCTCTATTTAGATGCCATCGTAGACGGAATGCTGAAGGGACTGGCAGAACAGGTCAGCTGTGTTCGCTACAACACCTTAACCTCGGCTATGGATGTGCTGTTCCTGTTCCTTCTCCTTCCCCGTTACGGAATCGCAGCCTACATTTTCAGCTTCCTTGTGACCCATGCCGTCAATCTGTGGCTCAGTCTCCGCAGGCTGCTTCTGGTATCCCGACATCGATTCAAGCTCAGGGAATTCTGCAAGCCACTGTTGTGCCTGCTGTTTTCAGTTCTTCTAAGCACACTATTCCCCTATAGAGCTGCAAAAGGAATCATCTTCCTTCTCCTGTTGACCGCAAGCTTTATGATCAGTGATGCGCTGCTGCCAAGAGACCGAGCGTGGCTAAGTCGTGTTCTTCATAACAGTATGAATGCAGTCCCTAAGAAGAATCTCCTGAATAAGAAAAATAATCATATATCTATTGACAAGTAAACTTGGCATTGCTATAATGAAATTGCAAAGTAAACTTGGCAAGGAGATGTACTTATGAAACGAGAAGAAATACTGTTAAAGGCACGAGAGCAACGCCGTCCTATGGATGAACGGGAGCTTTTCATAAAGGCGCGGGCAGGAGAAATCGCAGCTACCTTTGGCATGCTTTTCTGCTGGGTGGTCAATGGGATCAATCTTTATTATGCCGGGGAATTCTCCGTAATCAGCTTCATTATCCTCTGCTCTATACAGTTTTCCAATTCCCTCATCCAGGCGATCCGACTGAAAAAAGTATCCATGTGGATCATATCCATCCTATGGTTACTTATGTTAGTAGTTTTTCTTATAATATGGATTCGAGATCTTAAAGAAATGCGGGCAAGTAGATATGACTGACAAGTTAGTTTTGAAAAACCGCCTACATCAAATGCGGGAGGAACGCAAGCTATCCCAGGCTTCACTGGCACATGTGGTTGGAGTCTCCCGAAACACCATTTCCTCCATAGAAACCGGACAATTCTGCCCCACTGCGAAACTGGCACTACTCCTCTGTCTGGCTCTAAACTGTAAATTCGAAGACCTGTTCTACTTTGAGTGATCCCCACAAATAAAAAAGGAGGTTCCCTATGATGGATCAGGAAGTAAATCAAGCCCAAGAGCATATCCACAACCCCTACTGTAGCGGCGGCAGCGTTCTCCTGAGCCTTCCCATCATTCTCACGATGTGACATCCTGTGCTAAATTGCTGGCTTTCGTAGGAAACAGAAATCGTGAAACATAGAGCACAACTATCAGTCTTAAGAATCCCACAACCCCTATAGTATCCACCCCACAATTCAGCCCTTCAAATTCCGATTTATCGTACCATTCGTAGGGGCGCGCATTGCGCGTCCGACAACCACCAAGAATTGGTGGTTGT
>JAGBGB010000060.1 GCA_017936205.1 Oscillospiraceae bacterium | reverse complement strand
TGCCTGCTCATTCAGTAGACATTAGATAACACAATGCGGTCATTTGCTGATTTGATTATTGAAAAGTGCTGTAATCGCACGACTTATAATAAAGGGAACCAGCCGGGAAGTTATCCCCAAGCATTACGGCAGAGGTGCCGGTTACTTTACTGGTTCCATGGAAAGTATATCAAAATTTAAGGGGGATGTCAATAAACCTCTGCCGGGAATGGATTTTTAGAAAAGTCTTTCCCCAAAGTGTCCCGGAATTGTTCCGAGTGGAGGGTGGGAAAGTCGGAACTAATTTTGGGCGAAAAAGTTCGAAAAAGTCCGGAAATGGGGAATAAACGGAATTTATCAAAATGGATTTTAAAAGGCGGTTTCCCCAAATCATCCCCGCGGCGGTTTTTTAGGTGCTGCAAATTGGGGTGAAAAATTAGAAAAACCACCGTTTTCGAGGCGAAAACGATGGTTTTTATGGTTGCGGAGGAGGGACTTGAACCCCCGACCTCCGGGTTATGAGCCCGACGAGCTGCCAACTGCTCTACTCCGCGATATGGGCGATGAGGTTTTCCTCAGTGCCCATATAGGATATCACAGAAATGCTGAAATGTCAAGGGGTAATTTTTGTATTTTTTAATTTCTTTTTGTATTTCTTGAGTTCTTTTTTGTTTTTAAATTTAATTTGGGTTTTTCCGGTTCATGGCTATTTCTTCTTGATGCGTACGGCCTTTCGTAATGCGAGCCGTTTTGATTCCTAATGCGTACTGCTTTTTCATTTTCTTAATGCGTGCGTTTTTTCTTTTAATGCGTGCGATTAGGATGACAAGGAGCGTTATAGCGATCATACATCCGGCGATTAGGAGGGGTGTGAGAAGTCTGTCGGTAGCTTCATGGGATACATCTGCCGGCTTCGAATGTTCGGGAGGATCTGTAAGGGAATCGGATCCGGTAGGGGAGGCGGTGCTCTCCGGGGGGATGGGGGTAGGCTCTCCGTCCAAGGTGTAGCTGCAGTTTTGGCAGCTTTGTCGAAGGAATTCCATGGATCCCTCTTGGATCAGCTCTTCCGTGAGAGTGTGGGCTACGGGCTTGCTTCGGGCTGTTTGGAATTGAATGCCGCAGCTGCAAAACCATTGGGTATATCCTCCCTTGGTGCAGGTGGCAGGGAAGGCTTGGGAGTCGTAGCTGTGGGTGTGACTTGTCGGGGCGGAAAGGGGGGCTTGACTTTCCTGAATGGTTCCGTCCTCCCGGGCTAAGTCGAAATATACCGTGCCGTCCTGAATGTGGGAGGAGATAATGTATTGACTGTTAGCCTCGTCTCGACTGTATGCAACCTGCCGATCTGTTCCGTCGGGGAGAATGGAGACGATTTCTTTGCTGTTTGTGAAGTAAACTCTGCCATCGTGGAGGCTCAGACCATAGGATCTGCACAGGAATTGTCCGCTGCTGAGGGAAACGGAGGGGATCTCTTCTTCGTAGAGGAGCGTTTCTTCCATGGTGGTGCAATCGACGGCATAAATACCGATCGTTTCCTGTGTGTCTCGACGCAGGAGCATGGTGTGGGGATCGGGAAACACGATAGGATTGTCTATGCCCTTCCATACAGGACGAACAGAAAACCGTCCGCCGTCACAAACGGCATCCACTTCCCAAGGGAAGTTGTGACCGTTTACCTCAGTGTCAAATTGGCTGTCGGACTTGAGAAAATGGTCATGAAGGCTGAAACCATAACGGGGACCGCCTGTGGGGTCATCCCAAGTCAGGTCTAAATGATACCATTCGCCCTCCAATTCAACCACATTCCAAGCGTGACCCACGCCATCCCCTGTGTCTTCTGCAATTACGATCTTACAGGGGATGCCAATGCGTTCCATGACCTCTAAAAATAGGCGCGAATATCCGTAGCACTGGCTTTTTCCGGTGACAAGGGCACAGTAGCCGTTGTTGCTATTGTAATAATAGTAATAACAGCGTGAAACGATATAGTCGTGAATACTGAGGACTTTCTGCCAAGGCTCCATGCCATCCAAGCAGGTCTCTGCGATCAGCTCTGCCATTTTTCGCTCATACTGCTCTTCGTCGAAGCGACTGTAGCGCAATAGCTTGGGACGGAACATGGCTACGACTTTATCCGCATTGGATGTGTATTCAAAATAAGATTCGGAATCCCATGGGAAGTGCCCTGTGTTCAGAAGCCGATAATAAATCTCTTGAAGCTCATCCCGAGTTAGGCCGAATTGGCTTACATCAACAGGCTCATTTTGATCCATGCTTTCGATCAACAGGGCTTCCAACTCTACCAGTTCTTCATCGGACAAGGCCTCTTCTGCCTGTACAGACAGGGGGGAGAGGAGAAGGAATACACATAGCAGGCAACAAAGTATGGGTTTCATAGCAGAACCTCCTTATATCATTCAAAATACTTAGAATGAGAAGTGGTTTGAAAAACTGCCCCGTTCCGTTCAAATTTATGTTGGGGACGGGGCAGAAATTCGGTTTTACATCTTTTCGGGGGCTTCGAAGCCCAGAAGATCAATGCACTCCTCCAATGCGCGCTTTGCAAGAGCGATCAGAGCGATATAGCTGCGCTGCTTCTGCGCATCGGGCTCGGTGAGGATGCGAGTGTCGTGATAGAACTTGTTCACGGCACCTGCCAGTTCGTAGGCGTAGGCACAGATCACATTGGGAGCAGAATCTCGGTACGCCAGAGCGAGCTGTTCCGGCATTTGAGACAGAACTAATTGCAGATTCTTGGCAACCTCACTGTCTGCCTCTGCAATGTGCAGATCTTCGGGCAGACCGCAGCGGGATAGGATGGACTTAATGCGGACGATGGTGTACAGCAGATAGGGACCGGTGTTGCCCTCGAAGGCTGCAAAGCGTTCCATGTCAAAAATATAGTCCTTGGTAGCCAGATTGGACAGATCGCCGTACTTCAGAGCGCCTACAGCAATGATCTTAGCAGTGTTGTGGGCCTCTGCAGGATCTACGATCTGGTTCTCAATGATCTTCTGTTCAACGTAGTTGGTAATATCTGCGATCAGGGTCTCCAGACGCATAACACCGCCGTCACGGGTCTTGAAGGGCTTGCCGTCCTTACCGTTCATAGTGCCGAAGCCTACATGCTCCAGCTCTACGCTGTCGGGAACGATGCCGCTCTTCCGTGCTGCACGGAAGACCTGTTCGAAGTGGAGATTCTGCCGCTTGTCTGTGAGATAGAACAGCTTATCGGGCTTGAAATCCTCCATACGCTGGACGATGGTCGCCAGATCGGTGGTAGCATACAGGGTAGCTCCGTCAGACTTGACCAGAATACAGGGGGGGATCTCCTTCTTGTCACCCTCTTCCGCAACGATGATGACCTTGGCACCGTCGCTGTCGGTGAGGATGCCCTGGGCATCTAACTTTTCCAGCATGGGAGGAATGTAGGGCTCTGCATCGGCTTCGCCCATCCAGACATCAAAATCTACATTGAGATTGTTGTAGTTCCGCTTCAGATCAGCCACGGAAACTGCCATAATGTGCTTCCACAGGGCATAGTAACCGGGCTTACGGGTTTGCAGCAGGTATGTGGCTTCGTGGGCTTCCTTGGCGAAGTCTGCATCTACCTTGCTCTTCTGGGAGGCGAAGGGGTAGATCTCTTCCAGCTCGGAAATGGTGAAGGGGGCTTCGGTGGGGTATTCCCCGGTAAAGCTGTCATCGAAGTAGGGCAGCTCCGGCTGGCGAACCTTCAGCTCTGCAATGATCAGACCCATTTGCAGGCCCCAGTCCCCCATGTGGATATCACCGACGACCGTATCGCCGAAATAGCGGTAGATCCGCTTGACGCTTTCGCCAATGATGGCAGAACGGAGATGACCGATGTGCAGGGGCTTTGCCACATTGGGTCCGCCGTAGTCCACCACAACGCTGCGGTGCTTTACTTCACCGGTGACACCCAGTCGTTCTGTGCGGCTCATTTCGTCAATATGAGCTGCCAAATAGGCAGGGGAAACCCGAAGGTTGATAAAACCGGGATTTACAGCCTCTACGGTGGTGAAAATATCCTGCTCCTGCAGCTTAGCGGCTACTTCGTTGGCAATTAGAATGGGAGCCTTTCGGGCGGCCTTGGCTGTGGGCATGGCACCGTTGCACTGGAATTCACACAGGTCGGGACGGTTGGAAACTCCAACCTTAGCGTGGTCTGTAGGATAACCGGCTGCACAGAAGGCTTCTGCTACCACCAGAGATAACTTGTCGATCAATTTTTCCATTTATAGGTGCTCCTTTATATGCATATTCATCTATCCTATATCATAGCAAAAAAAAGCTCCCCTTGCAATAACAAATCTTAAAAAATATGATCATGGCTCGAAATTCACAAATTCAGTAATATCGAATATCTTTATACAATCTTAATACGAAAATAATTCCTCTAACACCTCCTTTAAATTGTAAATACTATAATAATAATGACATCAGGAAAAGGGAGGAGCGGCAATATGGCAGATCTTTTGCATAATCAGAAGAAGCGATTGACCTCATTTCAAATCATCATACTGGGCTTTGCCGGTGTGATCTTAGTGGGAGCGCTGCTTTTAATGCTCCCTATATCCTCGAAGAGCGGCACGGTAACACCTTTGAATGAAGCTCTGTTCACCTCAACATCGGCGGTTTGCGTAACAGGACTTGTGGTGCAGGATACGGCAACCTACTGGTCCGTGTTCGGACAGGTGATCATACTGCTCATGATTCAAGTCGGCGGTCTCGGGGTAATTACGGTTGCGGCGTCCTTCGCCCTGCTTTCAGGGAGGAAGATATCCCTTATGCAAAGAAGCACCATGCAAGAGGCTATTTCCGCACCGAAGCTTGGTGGTATTGTACGACTTACGGGCTTTGTCCTAAAAGCGACCTTTCTGTTTGAACTGATCGGTGCGGTGGCAATGATGCCTGTATTCATAAGGGATTTCGGTCTAAAGGGGATCTGGATGGCATTCTTTCATTCCATATCCGCTTTCTGCAATGCCGGCTTTGACATTATGGGAACGGCAGATGCAAAATACTCGTCCCTAACAGCTTATATTGCAAATCCCGTGATCAATATTACGGTTATGCTGCTGATTGTGATCGGCGGAATCGGTTTCCTCACATGGGAGGATGTATACACAAACAAGCTCCGCTTCAAGCAGTATCGGATGCAGAGCAAGGTTATTCTCACAACAACAGCGTTTCTTATCCTTCTGCCTGCGTTGTTCTTTTTCTTCGTAGACTTTGCAGAGCTTCCAACAAAGGAACGGGTTCTCGGCTCATTTTTTCAGTCTGTAACTCCGAGAACGGCAGGCTTTAACACTGCCGATCTTACCCTTATGACGGGAGCAGGGCGGGCGCTCATGATTGTGCTGATGCTCATTGGTGGATCTCCCGGTTCAACAGCAGGCGGTATGAAAACAACCACCTTTTCTGTTCTGCTTGCCAATGCCCTTGCCAGTTTTCGTCGCAAAGAAAACCCGGAAGTTTTTGGTAGAAGAATTGAAAACGGTGCAGTAAAGAATGCTGCTACCATTTTGATGATGTACATTACCCTGTTCTTTAGCGGTGCAGTAATTATAAGCGTGACAGAAGGATTGCCCATGAGCACCTGTCTCTTTGAAACCGCCTCGGCTGTAGGTACCGTTGGTCTAACGCTGGGTATTACGCCCGAACTGGGCATCCTTTCGCAGTGTATTCTAATGGTTCTGATGTTCCTCGGCAGAGTCGGTGGACTGACGCTCATTTATGCAGCGCTGTCGAGAACTCGCAAAAACCTTTCCAAATTACCACAGGAAAAAATAACCGTAGGATAAAGGAGACTTGACTATGAAATCTATATTACTTATCGGGCTTGGACGATTCGGGAAGCATATCGCCTTGCAGCTCAATCAACTGGGACATCAGGTAATGGGGGTCGATTACAACGAGGATCGAGTCAATGATGCCATGGATGTGGTCACCAATGCACAGATCGGCGATAGCACCAACGAGGAGTTTCTGCGTTCTCTCGGAATCGATAACTATGATGTGTGTATTGTCGCCATCGGCAATGATTTTCAAAGCTCCTTAGAAACGACCAACTCTCTAAAAGAATTGGGAGCAAAATTCGTTGTTTCCCGTGCAGAGCGTGACGGTCAGGCAAAGTTCCTGCTGCGCAACGGTGCAGACGAAGTAGTGTATCCTGAAAAACAGGTGACAAAATGGGCGGCAATACGCTACAGCTCGGATCATATCCTCGATTACATCGAACTGGATGAAACACACTCCATATTTGAGGTATCCGTGCCAAAATCATGGATCGGACGGAGCATCGGTCAGCTTGATATCAGAAGAAAATATAATATAAACATTATGGCAGTAAAAAATAACGGCAAAATGACGATATCCATCTCCCCGGATACCGTTCTGACGGAGGATAAAACAATGCTTGTACTTGGAGAGTACAAGGCATTGCAAAAGTGCTTCCATATATAATTGGGAATAAAGAAGCAAAGAGGTGGTGAGCATAATGGCTGTACTGAGAGATATTATATTGATCTTATCAGTCCTTGGGGTATTCGCCTATGGATACTTTCTGATGGTAAGGCTTGACAGATTTCTGGATGAGAACCGCAAGGCTATAGAAAAAGAAACTGAAAAAACAGAACCATCCTATGTTATGCTTACCGAAGAAATGTCTGAAGAGGAGATGGTCGAAGAGGTTCGGAGATTCCGAAAAAAGCATGAAAGCACCCGTATCGTTCTCTACGACAGCTCTGACACAGAATTGTCAGAAGAAATGGGATGCCGTGTGGGGCAAAAGCAGTAGAATTATTCATAAATTTATGTTATACTTATTTCTAATAAAACGGATTAACCGTTTTATTATGCCGCTGGTAAGCGGCATGGCGGCAAAGCCGCCAAGAAATAACCTGTAATACTGTTCTTGCCGCCATAGGCAGTGCAGGATATTCATCCTGCAATAAAATGGTTTTCAAACCATTTTATCAAGAAACAGTATTATAGTATGATATCCGGAACATAAGAGGTGGTGATGTGGATGAAAAATGAAAACAGCAAAGGGAATGCAGAAATGACCGAGCATACTCTTGTTTGTCTGTCCCCGTCGCCCTCAAATGCTAAGATCGTGAAGACTGCAGCACAAATGGCAACGGCCTTCGGCGGCAGCTTTACCGCACTTTACGTGCAAACCCCCAATGCAGATAAAATGGACGAGGCAAGCAAAAGACGGTTACAATATCATCTCCGTCTTGCCGTGCAATTAGGTGCAGATATTACCACTGTATACGGGGAGGATGTCTCCTATCAGATCGCAGAGTTTGCCCGTATATCCGGAGTAACCAAGATCGTGATCGGCAGAAGCAACGCGAAACGCAGACATTTCTGGAGCAAACCCACATTAACAGAAAAGCTGACAGATATCGCACCGAATTTGGAGATCCATATCATTCCTGATAACACAGCGAATCTGAAATACATCGAAAAGTCCCAGTCGTTTTTTTGCAACCTCCTTCCTCATCCGAAGGATCTTTTGATCACCTTTGTAATACTGATCCTTACGACCTTGTTGGGGCTGGCTTTTTACAACCTTGGTTTTACCGATTCCAACATCATTACTGTATATATCCTCGGTGTCCTACTGACTTCCCTGTTTACGAAGGGCTATGCCTGTGGTGTTGCTGCTTCTCTCATGAGCGTTATGCTCTTCAATTTCTTTTTTACAGAGCCACGCCTGACCTTTAACGCATACGATCCGGGTTATCCCGTAACCTTTGTGATTATGCTTGCTGCTTCCATGATCACAGGTACACTGGCTTCCAGACTGAAGGATCATGCAAAGCTGTCGGCACAGGCAGCCTTCCGTACCAAGGTGCTTTTAGATACAAACCAGCTGTTGCAAAAAGCACAGGACAGCGATGACATGATCAACATAACCGCAACACAGCTTATGAAGCTGCTTAACCGTTCCGTCGTAATGTATTCTGCGAAGGGTGACAAGCTCTCCAAAGGTGCTCTCTTCCGGGTGGAGCCGGAAGCTGTACATGAGGACCTGTTCACAGCGCAGGAGTATAGTACAGCCCAATGGGTATACCATAACAAGCATCGTGCAGGTGCCACAACCGACACGTATAACGATGCAAAATGCCTGTATATGGCAATTCGTATCAATAATACCGTCTACGGCGTTGTGGGGATCCACATCAACGGAAAACCTTTGGATTCCTTTGAAACAAACATCTTGCTCTCCATTTTAGGGGAATGTGCTCTGGCCCTTGACAACCATCGCAACGCAAAAGAAAAGGAATTGGCTGCAGTTCTTGCCAAGAATGAGCAGCTTCGCGCAAATCTTCTGCGTGCGATCTCCCACGACTTACGCACACCTCTTACTTCTATCTCCGGAAACGCAGGCAATCTGCTTTCCAATTATGATAAGCTGGATGAAGAAACACGGGTACAGGTCTTTACCGATATTTTTGACGATTCCCAATGGCTTATAAGCCTCGTGGAGAATCTTTTGTCAGTTACCCGTATTGAAGAAGGCAGAATGAACTTCAATATGTCGGTGCAGCTTATGGATGAAATCATCGACGAGGCCATGAAGCATGTCAATCGCAAAGGTGCAGGGCATCATATTTCTGTTGAATACAGGGATGACCTGTTGCTCGCCCGTGTGGATGCCAAGCTCATTATTCAGGTTATCATTAATCTTGTAGATAATGCAGTAAAATACACGCCTGCAGGGTCAGATATCCTGATCACTGCAGAAAAAACAGATGACTTCGTTTCAGTCAGTGTTGCCGATAACGGGAATGGTATTCCCGATCATGTGAAGCCCCGTGTATTTGAAATGTTCTACACCGGGGACAATAAGATCGCAGACAGTCGCCGCAGTCTCGGTCTTGGGCTGCCTTTGTGCAGATCGATCATAGGTGCCCACGGCGGAGAGATCCTCTTGACGGATAACAGCCCAAGAGGCTGTGTATTTACATTTACTGTACCATCAGGTGAGGTGAACATCAGTGAACAAACTACAGATCCTTGTGGTTGAGGATGACGCCCATGTACGCAACCTCATAACCACCACATTAAAAGCACATAAGTATAAATACATTATTGCCGTGAACGGTGAGGAAGCGGTCCGTCAAGCATCGACCTATAATCCGGATGTTGTGCTGCTTGATTTGGGGCTTCCGGATATGGACGGTGTTGAGGTCATCGAAAAAATCCGCACCTGGTCCAATATGCCTATCATTGTGATCAGTGCCAGGAGTGAGGATGCCGATAAAATCGAAGCCCTTGACAAGGGTGCGGACGATTATCTGACAAAACCTTTTTCGGTGGAAGAGCTGCTGGCTCGACTTCGAGTTACAGGCAGAAGACTGGCCTTGATGCAAGCCAACTCCGGCAAAAATGAATCGATATTTACAAACGGAAGCCTAAAGATCGACTATGCTGCAGGCTGTGCCTTCCTCAGCGAGGAGGAATTGCATCTTACACCCATTGAATACAAGCTCCTATGTCTCATGTCCCAGAATGTGGGCAAGGTTCTAACGCATACTTTCATAACACAAAAGGTTTGGGGGAGTACCTGGGATAATGATGTGGCTTCTCTTCGTGTATTTATGGCAACGCTACGCAAAAAGCTTGAATCTGCACCGGATTCGCCCCAATATATCCAGACACATATTGGTGTGGGTTATCGTATGATGAAGGTAGAGTAAGCTAAGGAATCACCCTTATAATACTGTTTCTTGATAAAATGGTTTGAAAACCATTTTATTGCAGGATGAATATCCTGCACCGCCTATGGCGGCAAGAATAGTATTACACGGCATTTCTTGGCGGCTTTGCCGCCATGCCGCTTACCAGCGGCATAATAAAACGGTTAATCCGTTTTATTAGAAATAAGTATAAACAGAATCATAACAGGATCCTCCGATCGTTTGATACGTTCGGAGGATCCTGTTGTAGTTATGTGCGAATTGCAGGATCAAAAACTTTAGAAAATACTGGAAAGTTAATGGGATTTGATATATAATGAAGGCAGATATTCCCGTAAATCACAGGAAAGGATGAAGTTATATGAGAACCTATGGAATTCGACGCATTTTTCTGTTTTTGCTGGTGGCAGCCATGCTGCTACCCGGCTTTGCACTGCGCAGCAGAGCGGCAAGCGGACAGGACGGCGAGAAGGATGGGAACCTTCGGGTCATTCTGACCTCGGACATTCACTACTGTACCTCTGCATATTACGGTGTAGCAGGGAAGGATCGGCTGCAGCTGTGGGTGGATTCCATCAACGCAGAGCATGAACGAGAGCCCTTGGATCTGATCATCATTGCAGGCGATATGTCTCTGGATCACTTCTACAGCAACGGCAATATTGCAGGAAGCTACATGGGAACCAACAAGGTCAGCTATACAGAGAAGTTTGTGAAGGAATATGTTTCTCAGCTGCCTACAGGAGTTCCTCGGTTCTTCCTTCCCGGAAACCATGAGCAGTACAGCGATGCACAATGGAAGTCCATTACCGGCAACAACAGACAGTGCTCCTATCGGACAGAAGGGAATCTGTTCCTAATGTTGGATAACTTCAACGCCTATCTGGAGCCCAATGCAACAGCAAATGCAGTGTATACTCCTTCGGATATGGACTTTATCCAATCTGAAATGGCCAAGTATCCCGACGACAAGGTGTGGCTTATTGCCCATTATTTCGAGGGCGGGGCAGAAAGTGAAGCCTTCAAACGTCTGGTGCAGGAAAATGACCGGATCATGGGGCTCTTCGGTGGTCACGACCACATGGGGGATGTGAAGAACACTACCACCTGGGGCACAAAGCCCTATTCTATGTGCGGTACCTTCGCCCGTTCGGGAACCATGACGGCAGAGCACACAGCCGGGGAACCTCAACGCTTTGGCTACGAGGCCAAAACTCTGACAGAGGCACAGCAGGCAAGTCTGGAAGCCAGTATCAACAACTTCTGGGGATTCCGTGAATTGAAGATCACCCCGGAGAAGGCAGAGAGCAACTATATTTCTGTAGACACGGGCAATACGGCTCCCTATTTCTACGGCAGGAAGATCGATCTGCCCAGGACCCTAAAATACCATGCAGACTATGCTGTCACCGGAGCAACAGAAAGCTGGGGACCGGCAGCAGACGGGATCTACTATATCGGCAGCACAGGAGATATGAAAGCATTCTCCAAGCTGGGACAGACCTTCGACTTCGCAGGGAAGACCGTAAAGCTGACCAGAGACATCGATATGAGCGGTGTAAATTGGAACATGATCCCCCAATTTGCCGGAACTCTTGACGGTTGCGGACGGGCGATCAAGAATCTGAATCTCTATGCCAATGCCGGAACCTTAGCTATGATCGACCGACTGCAGGATGGGACGATCCGAAATCTCCGCATGGTAGATGGCTCTGTGAAGCTGGAGGGCTCCCACTCCGCAGCGGGCTTTGCAGTTCGTGCAAACGGTACCTGCTTATTCTCTAATGTGTATTGTAAGATGAATATCAGCGTAGACAGCGATTGCTATCGGGCAGGTGGCTTCCTTGCCTTCCCGGAGAGGGCAGATCTGACCTTTGAGAACTGTGTCAGTGAATGCACGATCTCCGGTATGCGTGGAGGCGGCTTTGTTGCGCAGGTGAATTACAATACCTATTCCACTGTGTTTAAGGATTGCGCCTTCATCGGTGATCTGTCCGCCGCAGGGAAGTGGTCCGGCGGCATTGTAGGGCTGTGTGCAGGCAATGTGACTATGGAACGCTGTGTCAGCCTTGGCAAGCAGAGCCCCAATGGGGAAAGTGGCGGTATGATCTTCATCGACCACCAGAACCAGTCCGAAACCACAGTGACTACAGTCCATATGAAGGACTGCTATGCAGCTGTAGACACCCAGCTCCCCATAGGGACACAGGCCGCTCGTTCCTTCCGCCTGAAATTCACCTTGGAGTATACGGGGAAAACCCCTTATACCGTCAATACAAGTGCAAATGATCTCCTTGCCTCCCATCAGAGCGAGCTGCAGAAGAACTTCGGATATCTGGCAAAGGGCAGCACGGTGCATTTGACCACTTCTAATCTGAAGACCCTCTGCCCGGCTTTGACAGGCTGGAGCAATGTCGGTGGCACAGTGACCTATGGTACCGGGAAGACCGTTCCCAAGATCCTGCCCACTGCCACGTGGAATCTGATAAGCGGAAAGAGCATCACAGCGACCCCCTCTACCATTTGTGCTCTTTGCGGTGGTAATGCAAAGCCCTATGAGAATCTGGGCAACGGCACCCATCTGGTCGCCTGTGACCGAATGTCTCACAGCATTCAGCCCCATTCCTTCACAAATGGAAAATGTGCCTGTGGACAGCGGGAATGCCCCTATCTTCTGGTAGACTTCCTGCCCATGAGTGTGATGAATGAGGCGGCGGACTGGGTTCCGACCCAGCGAGATACAGGCATGGCTACGGTCACTGTAGATCATAACAACAAGGGAACCATGGACGGAACGGTACAGTATCGGGATGCCTATGTTTCTATGGCGAGGGCTATGGACAAGACCTACCCCATCCAAAAGGGCGATGTCATAGAGATCCGCATGAAGGGAACCGTCACTGCAGGCTCCTGTAGTAAGTCCTGTGTATATTTCACCACGGAGCAGCAGACCGGCTACTCTGAGACCCACAAGCTCGATCATGCTGTGAGCTTCAACGGAAGCTATCAGACCGTGAGCTTAGGCAGCTTGGACGCTTATGCGGGGCAGAGTATACGGACGCTGCGGATCGATATGTTCCAGCAGGCCTCTGTAGACTTTGCAGGCAGCTACAGCTTGGACTATATTTATGTAGGCCCTGCCAATTTGGCTCCCTCCGAGGGCAGCAGTGCTCTGTACTTTGACTTCAGCGATGACGAGCACTCGGTACAGCGATACAGCACCTCTACCTACCGGGGCTACAACTACGATGCAGCGGATAACTGGCGTAAAAGCGAGGCCGGTGCCCAGCCTACTGTTAGGGACGGGAAGCTCTGCTTCGACCTTACCCAGCGGTATAATGCAAGTAACGAGCCGGTCTACATTACCGCCTTGGAGCCTGTGGGCAGGGTCAAGACCTTCTCCTGGGGAAATGATAACAGATATGCAAATGACCTTGCTTACGATCCTTCTAAAGCAGAGGTTTTACAGATCCGACTCCGTCTGACGGATGTGCAGCATTACTATCCCAACAGCACCAAGCGGTATTTACGCCTGTTCTATCTGCCGGAGGGAGCAACGGAATGGAGCTGCGGCACGGCTCCCAACGATT
This sequence comes from Oscillospiraceae bacterium, assembly GCA_017936205.1. Taxonomy (GTDB): domain Bacteria; phylum Bacillota; class Clostridia; order Oscillospirales; family Oscillospiraceae; genus JAZOXB01. The sequence goes on along the minus strand of JAGBGB010000060.1, from coordinate 1,366 downwards.
GGGCAGAAACCATACATATTCCCATTGAGGATCAGTATATGGATGGAGGTGCGAAGGAGGGACAGTTCTTTACCCTGCAGCTATCTTTGCAGGGGAAGAAGTTCTCTACCTATGAAAGCATTCGTGGCATCATGCTCAACTTCCTGGGGATGCGAGGAGGCAGTGTAGAGATCGACTATGTGTACATTGGCCCTGCTCCCACAGATCACCTACTCTTCGACTTTAACGGAACGGGAAAAGATCGGTATGATACGGTTTCTTACGGAACCTTGAATTATGATCAGGCAGAGAATTGGTATCATGAGGCGGATGTTTCCGCAGCTTCCATAGAAAACGGAAAGCTGAACCTGACCATGACCGCTACAGCAAAAAGTGACCATAGCCAGTATATAGAGACCTCCAAGATCGGAAACCGCAGTGCAGATCCTCTCCACTTTACTCCTAAATCGGGAGATGTGATCCAGCTCCGCTACAACCTTGTAAGCTATGATGCCGCAGCCAACAGTGGGAAAACACCCTCCATCACCGTTTATGGCTGGGACAGCGGCAAGGGTGGAACCAACTATCTGGGAACCTCATGGGAGACTGTCAACACCGACAAGGTCGGAACCTATGTGACCAAGACTTGGACAATTCCCAGTGGATGGACGGAATATGATGTGACAAGATTACGGATCACCCTTCGGGGTCTGCTTAATTCTAAGGTGGCTGTGGAGCATCTGTATGTGGGCCCCGGCTGTACCGCACCTGAAGCGATCCACAGCTACACCGCCAAGGTGACGGAGCCTACCTGTACTGCACAGGGCTATACGACCTTTACTTGCAACCGTTGTTCCGACAGCTATAGGGATAGCTATGTTGCAGCCAAGGGACACACCGAGGTCACTGACAAGGCTGTTGCTGCCACCTGCACCACTGCCGGCAAGACCGAGGGCAAGCACTGCTCCGTCTGTAATGCCGTCCTCGTCGCACAGCAGACCATCCCTGCAAAGGGTCACACCGAGGTCATTGACAAGGCGGTTGCAGCAACTTGTACCGCTGCAGGCAAGACAGAAGGAAAGCACTGCTCTGTCTGCAACACCGTTCTCGTTGCACAACAGACTATCCCTGCAAAGGGTCACACCGAGGCCATTGACAAGGCAGTAGTCGCAACCTGCACAACTGCCGGTAAGACGGAAGGCAAGCACTGCTCTGTCTGTAACACCGTCCTCGTTGCACAGCAGACCGTCCCTGCAAAGGGTCACACCGAGGTCATTGACAAGGCAGTAGCCGCCACTTGCACAACTGCCGGTAAGACGGAAGGCAAGCACTGCTCTGTCTGTAACACCGTCCTCGTTGCACAGCAGACCGTCCCTGCAAAGGGTCA
>JAGBGB010000059.1 GCA_017936205.1 Oscillospiraceae bacterium | reverse complement strand
TTCTTGGTTAGATCAGCAGCGATGCCGTAGTCCAGAACATAGATGCTGTCCTGCACATCGTAAACCTGAGTCACCAGCTTTACATAGGCATAGAACGGAGTATCATTGTGAATAGCATTGTATTCCAGGAGAACCAAGTCGCTTCCCACACCGGGAGCTGCAGCTACGAAGCTATAGCCTGTTTCCTTCTCGTCGATGTCCTTGTAGGTCGTTACACTCAGACCCACATTCTTACATACCTCGCCGAAGCTGACATTGAGCAGCTCATAGTTCTCATTGTTCAGGAATACCTTCCCATCCGGGTCACATGCCAGAAGGTTCAGCCTCAAGCCTTCCTTGGAAAGCATTGCCATATGGTCCTTCCACAGGTACAGGGTAAGAGGCTCATCCAAAACAGGAATTGCGAAGTAGACATTGTTCTGATTCTTATGCCCGTCGTCCGCCTCTGCTACACCGTCTACAGGAAGAACATACACACCATACCCTACCTTACTGCGGAAGGGATGGTTCTCGATTCCCTTCGCCGGATCATATTCGTGGTATCCGTATTCCCATCCCCAATCGTCGGAAATCTTGCCCCAATTCTGTGTAATACGGATGGGGTTGGTATCTCCGTTGAGGATCTCCTCCGTCAGCACATAGTAGATATTAGCAGCTTCTTCACTGCCCTCTTGGGGTCCAAGAACCCCGTTCACAGTAATGACCTGATCCATAGCGAGGTAAATATCCCCATCGGGTCCGGTGATAACGGGATTGTTGGAAAGATAGAAGTCTTGTCCCAGATGGGCAATGCCGTATATTGCACCGGTGATATTGCCCGCAGACACATCAATTGTACCGCCATCATTTACAACACCGGTCCCCTTTTCAGAATCGATCACAGGGATCTCGCCGCTTTCCTCGGTAGCAACATACACCGTGCCCCATTCGTTGTAAACACCGGCTCCCTCGCAAGCCCATATATTTCCACCGTAAATATAACACTCATTACACCAATAGTTGTAGATGCCATGACCGCTGCCGGTATAGACACCGTTGTCCATATAGCCGGAGAAAATGTCTCCGCCGTAGACAGTAAGAGTTGCCAAGTCCTCAAAATTAAGAATTCCATTTCCGATATCGGAGGAGATCGTACCGCCTCTGATGACTATTCCTTCTATTTCGCAATATTCAATTTTGATTCCGTTTCCGCTGACGGAATGGATGGTACCGCCGGCAATCGTTCCTCCTGCTTCTGCCTGCACATAGATACCGTCTCCACTCTGTACAGAGATCTCTCCTCCTTCTACCAGGAGGGATCCTCCATGGTAGTAAATACCGTCACCGTTGCCGGTATTCTCCACCTTACCGCCTGTCATCCAAAGACTGGATGAAGCAGCGCAATCGATCGTATCAAGCTCGTTAGAGCTAAGGTATCCACCGTGGATCTCGATCGATGATCCGCGAGCACCCACCGTATAGATAGCATGACAATCCGTAGCAAGGATCCTTCCGCCATAAACAGAAACCGTAGAACTATCACCACTGGTTTCAGCATCGCCATAGGCAGAAACCACACCCCGGAAGTTCTCTCCATCCGATGCCGTTTTTGCTGCCTCAAGGGTACCTCCGTAAATATTCACAATTCCTCTCTGTGCAGTCACAAGACCGTAGCTGTCAAAGCTGCCCTCCTTCACCATTCTTCCGGTACCGAAGGGGTTCTCCTCTGTTTTCTCAGAGCAATCACAGATATTGAGAGTACAGGAAGTATAATTACCGTCCGTGGATTCCCTAACGGTAATAGGTGCCTTCAGGGTCAAGGTGTTTCCGTTGAGGCAGAGGTTCACATCTCCCCCAAGGGTGATGGGCTTATCATAGGTAAAGCTCTCCATGAGCACATAGCTACCGGGCTTCAACCTGCCATCCTCGTCCATATAGCCATCCAGCTCTGCAGCGGAGGTTATCTCTATGTCGAAGGTAACACGCTTAGCATCGTTATGGTTCGGATCCTCCGGGGTGGGATTGGGCAAGCCATCGTCGGTGTTCACTGCCATGTAATGCTTGTGCAGGAGCACCAGGTGTACCTCCAGCCTATCCCCCTGGATCCTCGTCCGAATATCATAGTCCTCCACACTGAGGAAGCGGGACATGGGGATCTCCGATTCTACCCAATCCGTAGTGACGGGGACCTTCTTGCCCTCGGCGTTTTCCGGCTTTTCCCATGTGTAAACTCTGAAGGTATCCGTTCCCCCTACTACACCGTCAATGTTGATCACACATCTCTCGGGTCTGTAAGAGTTGAAGGGGATGCAGAAATCGCTGAAGGTTCCGTCAACCACGGGATCACCGTGCATGAAGATCTCTCCCCAGCTGAATACACCGGAATTGTAGTTCCCTGTGGCTTCCACCTTACCACCGTAAAGATAGAGCTTTGTGCCCTCAAACAGGTTGATAGCACCGGAATACTCACCGGACTCTTGGGGGTTATACGCATTCCCCTCTGCAAGGACTCTTCCTCCCAGCACATAAAGGGATCCGGAGTTCGTCCCGCTGCCGATTGCGGTGTAATAGTCAACGCTCCAGACCAAGCCGTCATGAACGGTAACAACATTGTCAGGTCCGTTATACCCCATACCAATGGCAGAAGTCCATTCACACTTGACAACGCCATTGTAGATGTCAACGATACCGTTTATATTTGCAATGGTTTGTACGAACGACACGATCTCACCGTCAAAAACCTTGACCGTATTCTTCGTGCTGTCTGAATTTCTTTCTGTAACAATGGCGGATTGATCCGTACCATAGCATTCGATCTTACCGCCGTAGAGATTCAGATTGCCTTTTATAATGTCGATCATAGGAGCTTGCTGCCAGGAACAGGCACGGAGCTTACCGGTGGCTGTACCCACTCTGTCCTTGCTGCAATCACAGATATTCAGGGTGCCCCCATCATGGATCTCAATTCTGCTCACATAGATATCAAAAGTATGACCGTTCAAGCAGAGGTTCACTTCTCCCCGAATGGTGAAGCAATCGTGACTTCCGGAATAGTTGATATCATTTGTCAGTACATAGCTTCCGGCAGGTATGCAGCCGGTCAGGTTATCGTCTTGGATGACTTCATATACCAGCAGCTCCTTGAACCCTTCCACCGAGTCTATAGAGGTTTCAAATCTCACCTCTGCTCCGTCCTGCCCGTCAGCCTGCTTGCCGCCGTTCTTGGTATCCACTGCCATGAAGTGGCTATGGGGTCCCTTGAACCACAGCTCCTTGTCCTCTTCGGACTTGTAGACCTTATCCTGCTCATTGTGGTCATAGAAGGGATACTCCGTTACCTTGTCATGGTCCACAGGCCAGCCCACAGTGATCTGACGGGGAGTGTCCTCCGTCACGGTGCCATAGTTGACCAGAGAATAATCATCCGACCCCGTAAGAGGACCCACAATATGGATCTTTGCATTGAAGTCGCTGTTCAAATTGATATCACCGTTGGGACCGCTGATCGTGGGATCTCCCATCATGTATAGGATAGAAGCGTACCCCAGGTACAGAACACCGGAGTCCTCACCGGAAATATCGCCACCCACAAGGGTCAATCCTGCAGGCTCGCTGGGAGAACGGCCCTGATTCTGGATGCCGAAGGAGCTGCCATGGATCCTGCCTCCATAGACCGTAGAGGAACCGTCCATATTATACAGACCCCGTCCGGTGGTATTGTCCAGAGAGCCCCCAAACATGGCAAACTCGCCCTTACAGCAAACCGTAGCCGCCGACTGGCTGATGATTTCACCGCTGCCTATACAGTCACAGAGCTTTAGGCTTGCCCCCTCGGAAATGTTGAGGAAGTACATCTTTGAGCTTCCGGAGATGGTAGAGCCTGCAAGGCACAGCTCCACATCGCCGCTGATGATCAGATTTCCGGGTAATGTAAGGGGTCCGCCCAGAACATATTTGCCCGTTCCCAGGGTCCAATCTCCCGAAGCAGGAACATCTGCCTGGGTCAAGGCAATATTGAAGGTGACCTCTGTAGGAGCATAGCCGTCAGCAAGGGCGTCTGCGCTGTTGGTGTCTACGGACATATAATGTCTGTGGAGCACCAGATACAGCTCGTGATCGTAGCCCTCGTCAGCGTCCGTCAGCTGTACCATGGAGTAGAGCTTCCTTGCATCCTTGAAGAGGAAGCCCCCCTCATAATTCCCGGGCCAGCCCGTGGTAACACGGACGAAGTTCTTAGCCTCAGTGGGGATGTCTTGGGTCTCTACAGTATAGATCTCGTCCCCTGTAAGGAGCTGTGCAACGGGATCTGCTCCCTCTTCCTCTGCCCACTGTGCGGCAACCTCAACGGTTACCCCTGTAGGCAGGTAGATATCTGCCTTGGTGCTGACGATGGCGGGAGTGCCGGACATAGCGATAGTAGGCTGCTCTCCGCTATATTCCTTGTTGTATATACCGTAGGAGCTGTCCCCTGTCATAGAGATGGTACCCCCGGACAGGATGACTCTTGCACCGCTGTTATAGATGCCCTTTCCGTTTGCATCGGGATCGGTCTCTACACAGGTCACGGTGCCGCCCTTCATATGGAGCAGGCTGATGAGATATTGAGGAACTTCCTCTTCGGTATCTGTAGCTCTGGTTGCAGGCTTTTCGGAGGCTTCTCCCCCAAGAATGATGATATCGTCATCAATGATGGGGTCATCCTTATCCGGCTTCACATAATCGGGATTGGAATAGGAGCCCTCATGGTAGATGACACCGATCTTGCCGGGAGCCATGAAGTTACCGTTCTCAATGGTCACCACGCCGCCCTGGTTGCACAGAGCGTGCTGTCCCTTCTCCGTGCGGACCACCGTATTCTCTCCGGAGATCACAACGGTACCGCCATTCTCATTGTAGATTCCTCTGGGTTGCCCGTCGTCAAGAGTCCAGCTCCCCCAATCCCCCGTGGATTCTATAATACCACCGGAGACGACCAGCTCGCCACCCTGGTTATGGATGCCGTAGGCTTGGGCACTGACCTCGCCGCCGGTTACCCGTATGAGATTCTTCACGGTATAGTCCTGGTCCTCAAAGGGCTGATACTCCATGTTGGAATTATAAATGCCGTTGTAGCAGCCTTGGACCTCGCCGCCGTTGACTGCCACAGCACCGCCTCTGTTGGAGATACCGGTGTGTCCACCCTTGACGGTGCTTCCTGCATTGACAGTGACCGTGCCGCCCAAGGTAGGCAGATCCTCTCCGTCTTCAGAACTCCGGTCAAAGCCGTAATTATAGATACCGCAGCTTTCCCGGTGGTAATCATCCGCTGCCGATGCCTCTGCTTCTACATAGGCATTCTCTAAATTCACAATGCCGCCGTAATTCACGATTGCATTGGCATACCATGTAGTGATCACCTTTGCATTGGTGATACTGAGGCGGGCTCTGAGTCCATTGACGATGGTTTCTGCACTGCTGGTGAAGGTACCGCCGTAGAGCTTCACGGTTGCCCCCTCCGCAGCAGTGATCATGCCATTTACGAAGCTTCCTATGACACTTCCGCTCTTGCTCTCGGAGCAATCGCAGACCTCCAGAGTGCCCTTGACCGTAATGATATTATTGCCCATGGTTAGGGTGTTGCCGTTGAGACACAGCTTGACCTTGCCCACGACCTCGATCCCCTGGGTACAGCTTATGGCAGTGCCCTCAGAGGGGGTCAGGAACAGATTCAGATCTCCCATGAGCTGAATGCCTGCTGCTGCAGTGTCCCCATCCAGCTTCACAAGGTCCTCAAAGGAGGTAATATCTCTGTCGAAGTTCACGATCTCATGACCGCAAGTCCTGCCTGCTTGGAGATCCTCACAGCTTGCCCCGTAGAGGCAGTGCTTGTGGGGCTTGACACAGCTTACGGTAATGGTCACATCTCCGTCGGGCATGGTGAAGACCACACAGCCCCCGGTGTATTCCACAGGAAGCTCCTGCTGTCCGTTGCTGCTGTCCGTATAGTAAGCCGTCAGGCTCACCTTCTCATATCCTGCATTGGGTGTAACGGGGATAGAGACCGGCTCCCCGGGGATTTGCTTCGTGGGATGATCGGCAGCGGCTGTGCCGTTCATGACCGTGAGGTTGATGTCCCGATATTCACGGAGCTGGAGCTCACCGCCATCACTTTTTTGAACGCCGAGGGTGTTATGGATAAAGGGATACACCTTCGTGTTGGCCTCATAGGTGCTCCACCCGGAGGTAAAAACAACAGGCAGCTCCGTATCCTCTGTTTCCACGGTATACCAAACATCGTCAGCAATGTTCCCGGCAATGGTGATCACCCGATCCTTTGCCAGCCAAAAGTTTGCACCGCTGCTCACCACATAGGGGATCCCGGAGAATAGGAAGGTCCCCTCCTGCTTCACGGCCACACCGCCGTGGACGCTTGCGAGCCGGGCCTTCCATCCCAGGGACATGGTGCCTTGATTTAGGATAGCATATTCACTGTTTGCAATGTCAAGGGTTCCTCCGTAGAAATGGAACTCGTTGTCAGCACCTACAATAATGGGCTCTTCATTAAAGTAGAATAACAGCTCCCCGTCCCCTGTACAATCGCACAGGGTCAGCTTTGCACCGGGAGCAAGACACATCCGATAGCACTTCACGAGGTGGCCGTTGGTACAGAGCTTGACCGTTCCCTCTATGACCAGATCATTCGCGAATTCCATAGTCTCTGCCAGGTAGTAGGAATCTCCATCCTTAAAGGAATATCCCTTACTTTCAAACTCAGCCTGTGTAAGCTCTTTCTCGAAGAGGACACCGTCATGAGCATGGCCCTTTATTAAGTACAGCTCCCCAACAGTACCCCCCGGTACCACCTCCCCATCGTTTAGGAGAACGCCCACAGTCATATCCGTGGAGGAGAAGGGTGCGATGGGACCCATTCCGTTGTGCTCGCTCCATCCCGTAGTCAGGAGCTTTGAAGTGGTCGTAGTAACATTTACCGAATAGGTTTCCCACTCCGGATGGTTTAGGGAATCTTCAATGACAATAGGTGTAAAACTGTCGGAACTAGAGTAACTGATATCACTGGTTCCTTCTCCCCCCTGGATCAGAGGACTTCCGGAGAGCTTTAAAGTAACCTTGGAGCTTTTATTATTAATATACAGCCCCGGGGTGGTGTTTGTTGTTCCTTGGATAGTTCCGCCACGGATATCCAGAGTGCCAAGACCGGAGCTGTAAGGATAAACATAGATCGCGCCGGGCTGTTTGGAGTTTCCGGGGCCCGTCAGGGTTCCTCCCTTGATCAAAACTGTATCAGAGTTTGAGTATCCAAAGTAATCAAGGTAAATTGCATTGACGGTTCCGGTAACAGAACCCCCTAAGATTTCTAAGGTACTCGCAGAACCCCAGCGTGTATATGCATAAATACCTTGTTGGGCGGACACTTGCCCTCCCGCAACCAAAACCTTGCTTCCTGCTGACTGTTTAATTCCATACGAGCCGTTTACAGTAATGCTTCCGCCATATAATTGAAACTGAGTGCCGTCATTAACTTCAACGCCATATGTAGAGCTGCAAGTAAGGGAGCCCGTCCCTGTACAATCGCAGATTCTTAGGGTATCGGCGTAATCATATATGCTGCTGAGAATCTGATGTCCATTCAGACAAATATTGACCTCACCTTTTACGGTGATGCCACCGCCTCCAAAACTAACATCACGGTCTAAATAGTAGTAGAATACACCGCCGTCCGAACCAATGACTCTATCCTTCCCGGCGGTTGCACCGAGAACGCTGCTAATAGGCTCGAAGGTCATTTCGTTCTGAGGGGGCTTTATGGTACCTTCCTCGTTGATGGTGGGAGCACTGCAGTCCCCCGTAGACATAAAATGAGTGTGGGTGGATGTCTCCGTATTCCGCTTGGGAGGCTCTGCCTCAGCGGTCTCCGTCTCTATGACCTCAGGGAGCTCCGTTGCTGAGCTCTCCGACTCAGTTACCTCAGTGGTTTCCGTCTGAGAAGAGGAGTCCTCCTCACCGAGAACAGAGCTTTCCTCTTGATCCTGAGGAGCTTGCTCTGTAACCGAGTCACCGGTCACCGTCTCAAAGTGATGCTCGACCTGTCCCGAAGGAGTCTGCACAGGATCCTCTGCGAAGACCTGCGCAGGCAGCATGGTCAGAAGCATCCCAAGGATCAGTACCATGGCTAAAATGCGTTTCTTCATTTCGTCGTTTCCTTTCATAAATCTTCAGTACTAACGGTATAAAGTCCTATAAGAACCCATTATACCCATACTTTTTTAGCATACCACACAAAAACAAAAAACGCAAGCTAAAATGTATAGGATTACCGATTAATCTTCCAAAATTTCCGATCAAATTTCCAGAATTTCCGATTTTATGTATAGAATTCCCAATTTATCAAACAGTTCAAAGGTTTTGAGGAAACCTTTGGCTCTCCCTCCGAAAAAGTTGCCCCGAAGGAACCGGTAGGAAACCCAAGATGCAGTACAGGATCGAAAGGCGGTACACCAAATTCCGATTTATCGTACCATTCGTAGGGGCGCGCATTGCGCGTCCGACAACCACCAAGAATTGGTGGTTGTGAAACATGTTTCGTTTTTTGGAGAAATACATTATTTTCGGTGGTTTTTGTGTTCATAGCGTTCCGCCATGAACCGGACGCGCAATGCGCGCCCCTACGAAGGGGTAAATCAAACTGTTCGACAAAACGGAATTTGGCTTTGGGCAAAATTTTGGTGGGGAATGAAACTTTTTTGTTGCAATTCGCTAAATTCGGTGGTATAATCAGGGTATCAAGAAATGAAAGGAGCGTCCTCATGTTTTTTGCGTTTGCTTTTGCGTTTTTCTATTACTGCGGTAATAGGGATTCGTGCTGCAAACAATAAAAATCGACACATCCTTTTACATGACACGATTTTTAGCCGCACGAAGAAGATCTTTTTCTTCCGTGTGGTTTATTTTTTTCTGAAATACAAAGACTGAATTCAAATAGCAAACATAAAGGAGACTTGCATTATGATTACTGTATTGAAAAAGGGTACCTCTCAGGCACAGATCGACCACCTGATCTCCTGGCTGCGGAGCCGGAATCTGGATGTGCATATTTCCCATGGAGAGAATTACACTGTTCTGGGTCTGATCGGCAATACAGGCAATGTAGATATGGAGCTGCTGGGCAGCTTGGACATTGTGGAATCTGTAAAGCGGGTGACAGAACCCTTCAAGCAGTGCAACCGCCAATTCCAGCCGGAGGACACTGTGATCACCGTTGGGAAAGCCAAGATCGGCGGCGGCAACTTCGCCATGATCGCAGGGCCCTGCTCCGTAGAGACAGAGGAGCAGATCATTGAGGTTGCAGAGGCTGTAAAGGCTGCAGGAGCCGACTTCCTCCGTGGCGGAGCTTTCAAGCCCCGTACCTCTCCCTATGACTTCCAAGGTCTGGGGGCAGAGGGGATCCGACTGCTGCTGGAGGCGAAGAAGGCTACAGGACTTCCCATTGTAACAGAAATCATGAACATTAACGCACTGGATCTCTTCGCTGATGTGGATGTGATCCAGGTCGGTGCCCGGAATATGCAGAACTTCGACCTGCTGAAGGAGCTGGGCAAAACAAACAAGCCCATTCTTCTGAAGCGTGGCCTTGCCAATACCCTGAAGGAATTCCTCATGAGTGCAGAATACATTATGTCCGAGGGTAACCAGCAGGTCATCCTCTGCGAGAGAGGCATCCGCACCTTCGACACCTATGCTCGCAACACTCTGGATCTGACCGCAGTCCCCATGCTCCATGAGCTGTCCCACCTGCCTGTGATCGTTGATCCCAGTCATGCTACCGGTAAGATCCGCTTGATCCCTCCTATGGCTATGGCAGCTGTTGCCTGCGGTGCAGACGGTGTTATGGTAGAGGTGCATAACGATCCCATCCATGCCCTCTGTGACGGTGCCCAGTCCCTGAAGCCGGAGCAGTTCGCAGATCTGGCGAAGCGGATGCGGATCATTCGGGAGGCGATCGTATGACCATCGGAATCGTTGGTCTGGGACTGATCGGAGGCTCCCTTGCCCGTGCGTACACGGCAAAGGGACATGAGGTTCTGGTCTACGATCTGGATCCTACGGTAGCGGATTTCGCCATTATGGCAAATGCCGCCCACGGGCTCCTGACAGATGAAGCTCTCGGAGCCTGCGAGCTGATCCTCCTTGCGATCTATCCCAAGGCTGCCATTGCCTGGCTGCAGGAGAAGGCTCCCCTGCTCCGTCATACTGTGATCGATTGCTGCGGTGTAAAGGGAGATATTTGTCCTGTGGGCTTTGAGCTGGCACAGAAGCACGGCTTCCTCTTTGTGGGAGGACATCCTATGGCAGGAACCCACTTTTCCGGCTTCAAATACAGTCGGGCTACCTTATTCAAGGGTGCACCTATGGTTCTGGTGCCTCCCAGACGGGATGATATGCAGCTCATTGACGAGATCACCAAGCTCCTTGCTCCCTGCGAGTTCGGGAAATTCTCTGTTACCACTGCGGAGAAGCATGATGAAATGATTGCCTTCACCTCTCAGCTTGCCCATGTGGTCTCCAATGCCTATATTAAGAGCCCTACCGCAGGACTGCACAAGGGCTTCTCTGCCGGAAGCTACAAGGATCTGACCCGTGTGGCATGGCTGAATCCGGGGATGTGGTCAGAGCTGTTCTTAGAGAACAAGGACTACCTGATCCACGAACTGGATTTCCTGATCACAGAATTGGGGAAATATCGGGATGCCATGGAAGCTGACAATAAAGAAGAGCTGTACCGCCTTTTAGAAGAAGGAAAGAAGCGAAAGGAGGAGGTCGGATGAACACCGTAACCGTCCAAGCCTCGAAAACCTATGAAGTCAAAATCGGCTCCGGTCTTTTGGATACCATCGGACAGGAGCTGTCCCGAATCGCCAAGGGGAAGGTCATGGTCATTACAGACGAAACCGTTGCTCCCCTGTATTTAGGCAGAGTGTACCGCAGCCTGACCCAAGCAGGCTTTACGGTGTACACAAGCTCCGTGCCGTCGGGAGAGGGCTCCAAGGATCTGAAATATTATGTAAACCTATTAGAGCTGGTAGCAGAGAAGCAGCTGACCCGTTCCGACACCCTAATTGCTCTGGGTGGGGGAGTGGTAGGAGATCTGACCGGCTTCGTAGCCGCAAGCTATTTACGAGGGATCCGATTCGTGCAGATCCCCACCACCCTGCTGGCTATGGTGGACTCCTCTGTTGGCGGTAAGACGGCTGTAAATCTGCGAGCCGGGAAGAATCTGGCAGGAGCCTTCCATCAGCCCTCTCTGGTGCTCTGCGACCCAAGTCTGTTGGACACCTTGGAGGAAGATGTGTTCCGTGCCGGCTGTGCAGAGGTGCTGAAAACTGCCATTCTCTTTGACCGAGAGCTATTCGCTCATTTGCGTGAAAAAACACTCAACTTCGATCGTGAATGGGTGATCACCCGTTGTATCCAATGGAAACGGGACATTGTCTGTGCCGATGAATTTGACCGTGGGCAGCGGCAGCTTCTGAATTTGGGACATACCGTAGGTCATGCCATTGAAGCCCTGACGGAGTACGACACCCCCCACGGCTACGCAGTCGCCGTAGGCTGCTGTATCATCGCCAGAGCCTTTTCACAGGATCAGGAGGAGATCGTAGACTGCTTCCGTGCCTTCGGATTGCCTACAGACAGCTATTTCTCTGCCAAGGTTCTGGCAGGAGCTGCCCTGTCGGATAAGAAGCGGCAGGGGGATACCATTACCATTGTGGTTCCCACAGCCATCGGGGACTGCAAGCTGCGCAGCATCCCCATCTCAGAGCTGGAAACTGTTATAAAGGTAGGTCTTACACATGAATAAGAATCTTTCTCCCTGCCCCATTGGGGGCAGCATAGATGCCATTCCCTCCAAGTCTCAGGCACATCGGCTGCTGATCTGTGCCGCACTGGCAGACCGTCCCTCTGCACTATACTGTCCACAGAGCTCCGCAGATATTGACGCAACTGTTAGCTGCCTCCGTTCCTTGGGGGCTGAAATAGATTATGTAAACCATTCCTTCCTCATAAAGCCCATTGAGGAGCCTCGCTACGGCACTCTGGACTGTGGGGAAAGCGGCTCTACTCTCCGCTTCCTGATCCCCGTTGTGGCAGCTTTAGGCTGTGGGGCAGAATTTGTGCTTCACGGAAGACTGGCACAGCGACCTCTGTCTCCTCTACAGGAGCTGTTAGAGGAGAAGGGCATCACCTTCAGCCGCCCTGCAGCGGATCGGCTGCAAATTCAGGGGCAACTGCTCCCCGGAGTCTATGCACTGGCAGGGAGTGTCTCCTCCCAGTTTATAACAGGTCTGTTGCTGGCATTGCCCCTATTGGAGGGTGGCAGCGAGATCCGACTGACTACCGAGCTGGAATCCGCTCCCTATGTGGAGCTGACCCTGTCTGTGTTGCGGCTCTTCGGTCTGCGGATGCCCCCCTTTGCACAGGGCTGGCAGATCCCCGGCGGGCTGCGTTACCATAGCCCCGGTCGCTTCCGTGTAGAGGGAGATTGGTCCAACAGTGCCTTCTGGCTCTGTGCAGGTGCCATTTCCCGACCCGTAAAGGTCATTGGTCTGGATCCCAATTCTACTCAAGGAGATCGACAGATCGCAGATATTCTGCGTGCCTTCGGTGGGGAGCTTTGCTGGGAGGAGGATGGACTGCGAGTATCCCCTGCTCCTCTGAAGGGCATAGATATCGATGTACGGCAGATCCCCGATCTGGTTCCCCCCAGTGCACTGGTGGCAGCCTGTGCACAGGGCACTACCCGAATCACCGGGGCTGCTCGTTTGAAAATCAAGGAAAGTGACCGTCTGGAAAGTATTTCTGCCGCCCTCCGTTCTCTGGGTGGACGAGTGGAAGTGACAGAGGACGGGCTGATCATTCAAGGAGGGCGACTCTTTGGCGGCAGAGTTCACAGCTCCAACGACCATCGGATCGCCATGATGGCTGCCATTGCCTCCTCTGTCTGTGCCTCTGCGGTACGGCTGGTGGGTGCAGAGGCTGTAGAAAAATCCTATCCCGACTTCTGGGAGGATTTAGAAAGGCTACAGGTGACATTATGAGTAATACCTTCGGAACTGCCTTACGGCTCAGTATTTTCGGCCAATCACACGCCCCTGCCATTGGTATGACCTTAGAGGGTCTGCCTGCAGGCTTCCGCCCGGACGGGAAGGCTCTGCAGGAATTCCTGAACCGTCGTGCTCCGGGACAGGGGGCTCATACCACCTCTCGGAAGGAAGCGGATGTGCCAGAATTCCTCAGCGGCTTGGTAAACGGAACCACCTGCGGAGCCCCTCTGTGTGCCGTGATCCGTAATACCAATGTTCGTTCTCAGGATTATGTAAACCTACAAGAGATCCCCAGACCCTCCCACGCAGATTACCCGGCACGGATCAAGTACGGAGATGCCCACGACAGCAGAGGCGGCGGCAAGTTCTCCGGCAGATTGACTGCACCCCTGTGTGTTGCCGGTGGACTGTGTCTGCAGCTGTTGGAGCAGAAGAACATCCGCATCGGTGCTCAGATCCTGCGCATCGGTTCTGTGGAGAATCCTCGTTTCGACCCTCTTGCACCGGAGATCCCCTCTGCCTTCGCTACTCCGACAGAGGCTATGTTAGAGGAGATCGCTGCTGCCAAGGCAGAGCTGGACAGCGTAGGAGGCATGATCGAATGTGCAGTCACCGGACTGCCCGTAGGCTTGGGCGAGCCTATGTTTGACGGCTTGGAGAATCGTCTGGCACAGATCCTCTTCGCCATTCCCGGTGTAAAGGGTGTAGACTTCGGCAGCGGCTTCGACTGTGCCGCTATGCGAGGAAGTCAACATAACGACCCTTATTATGTAAACCAAGACGGTGCTGTGCAGACCCGAAGCAACCATGCAGGCGGGATCCTCGGAGGACTTTCCACCTCCATGCCCCTGATCCTTCGGGTAGCCATCAAGCCCACCCCCTCTATCGGAAAGGCACAGGAAAGCGTGTCCTTCAGCGGAAAGGGCGGTATGTTGGAAATTAAGGGGCGCCACGACCCCTGTATCGTGCCCCGTGCAGTGCCCTGTGTGGAAGCTGCAGCGGCAATCGCAATTTTAGATGCAATTTTGGAGGCAAAGCAATGGATCTGAATGTATATCGGAAGGAAATCGACCAAATTGATGATGAGATCGTCCGTCTGTTCCAGCAGAGAATGGATGTAGCTGCAAAGATCGCAGCCTACAAGAAGGAGAACGGCTTGCCCATCCTCCAGCCTGCAAGAGAACGAGCCAAGCTGGCAGAGGTCAGCCAAAAATCCCGTGAGGACATGCAGTCCTATATGCGTGTGCTGTACTCCCTGCTCTTCGAGCTGAGCCGCACCTATCAGGAGAAGGGCAACCGCACCGAGCTGTACCGCAAAATCGAAGCTGCCATCGAGAACACCCCCAGACTCTTCCCTCAGTGTGCTACGGTAGCCTGTCAGGGCGTAGAGGGTGCATACTCTCAGCTTGCCTGTGAGAAGCTGTTCAAGAATCCCCAAATCCAGTATTTCCGCAATTTCGAGGGTGTGTTCTCTGCCATTGAAGCAGGCTTCTGTCAGTACGGCATCCTGCCCATTGAGAACAGCACCGCCGGCTCTGTTAAGAGAGTCTATGACCTGATGGTCAAGCATAATTTCAGCATCGTTCGCTCCACCCGTATGAAGGTGGATCACTGCCTGCTTGCCAAGGCTGATCACGAGGAGATCAAGGAGATCTTCTCCCATGAGCAAGCCATTGCCCAAAGTGCTACCTTCCTGAAGAGCTTGGGGAATGTAAAGGTGACAGTGTGCGAAAACACCGCCATTGCTGCCCAGACCGTAGCAATGTCCGAGAGGAAGGATGTAGCTGCCCTGTCCTCCAGAATGTGTGCAGAGCTCTACGGTCTGAAGATCCTGAAGTCCGGCGTACAGGACGAGGGGAACAATCATACCCGTTTCCTGTGCATCTCCAAGAACACAGAGATCTATCCCGGTGCGGATAAGACCAGTATCATGCTGATCCTGCCCCATAAGCCCGGTGCACTGTATAAGGTGCTGGCTCGGCTTTACGCTCTGGGTATCAACCTGCTGAAGCTGGAAAGCCGCCCCCTGCCGGAACGGGACTTTGAATTCATGTTCTACTTAGATCTGGAAACCTCCGTATATTCCGAGGAATTCGTGCAGCTTATGTGCGAAATCGGCGGCATTTGCGAGGAATTTAAGTATCTGGGCAGCTATTCGGAGGTCGTGTAATGGGCTTCGGACTTCTTGGGGAGCATCTGTCTCACAGCTATTCTCCCCAGATCCACAGGGAGCTTGGAGACTACTCCTATGAGCTGTTTGAGGTAGCTCCCTCAGAGCTGGAGAGCTTCTTGAAAAACGGAGCCTTTTCCGGCTTGAATGTGACCATTCCCTATAAGAAAACGGTCTTGGCATACTGTGCGGAGCTGTCGGACACTGCCAAAAGCATGGGCTGTGTCAACACCCTGCTCCGCCGTGGAGATGGCAGTCTGTACGGAGATAATACAGACTACCACGGCTTCTCATGGCTGCTGGATCGGAACGGAGGCATTGCGCCCGGGCAAAAGGCTCTGGTCTTAGGCTCCGGCGGTGCTGCCGGTACGGTTCGCCGTGTATTAGAGAGCAGGGGAGCTCAGGTCATAGAGATCTCTCGCAAGGGAGAAAATAATTATGTAAACCTGTATGACCACAGGGATGCTGTCCTTCTGGTCAATGCAACCCCTGTAGGGATGTATCCCAACAACGGGGGATCTCTTGTGGATCTAAGCCGCCTCCCTAAGCTCCGCTGTGTGCTGGATCTGATCTATAATCCCTGTCGTACCAAGCTCCTGCTGGATGCAGAGGCTCTGGGGCTGCAATGGGAGGACGGTCTACCCATGCTGGTAGCACAGGCCAAGAGAGCTGCTGAGCTGTTCACGGCTTCTTCCATTTCGGATTCTCGCTGCGAACAAATATTATGTAAACTAAAGAAAGAAATGCGGAATCTGGTGCTCATCGGTATGCCCGGCAGCGGAAAGTCCTCCGTAGGGCAGGCATTGGCAGCAAGACTGAACCGCCCCTTTGTAGATGCTGATGCAGAAATCGTCAAGGAAGTTGGGGATATTCCCACTTACTTTGCACAGCATGGGGAAGAAGCCTTCCGTCAGGTAGAAACGCAAATTCTGGATAGACTGGGAAAAGCCTCCGGCTTGGTCATTGCCACCGGCGGCGGCTGTGTGACCCGTCAGGAGAATTATCCCCTGCTTCATCAGAATTCCACCATCATTCGCCTGAACCGAGAGCTGCCCCTCCTGCCTGTAGAGGGCAGACCGATCAGCCAAAGCACCCCCTTGGAGGAGCTGTTCGCAAAACGGGATCCTCTGTACAGAGCCTTTGCAGATCACAGCATCAACAATGACTCCACCGTAGAAGCAGCGGTGGAGCGGATTCTGGAGGTACTATGAACATTCTGGTATTAAACGGCCCCAACCTAAACATGTTAGGCATTCGGGAGCCGGAGATTTACGGAGATCGGAACTATGCCGCCCTTGTACAGTTCGTTCAGGATGCGGCACAGGAGCTGGGCTGTCAGGTGGACATTCGCCAAAGCAACCACGAGGGGGTTCTGGTGGACTGGATCCAAGAGGCCTACGGCAGGTTTGACGGCATTGTGATCAATCCCGCTGCCTACACCCACACTTCCGTCGCCATTTTAGATGCTCTGAAGGCAGTGGCACTCCCTGCGGTAGAGGTACACCTGTCCGATGTAGACAGTCGTGAGCCATTCCGCCACATCTCCTACGCCGGCATGGCATGCAAGAAAACCTTCAAGGGTCTTGGCTTCCAAGGCTACAAGGAAGCCCTGAAATTCCTGTTGGAGCTATAATACTGTTTCTTGATAAAATGGTTTAACCGTTTTATTAGAAATTAGTATAACATTTGGATCACCCCTTCAAAACTCCCTTCACCGACGGTCAGTGAAGGGAGTTTCTATTTTTTCGATTTAGGCTATCACCTTTCGTAAGCTTACTACCCAATATGGTATTGCTCGCAAGCAATAGACTGCACCGTGCGTAGGGGCGAAGCTGTGTCTTCGCCCGAGAAACTACCGAATGGCAAAGAGCATCGTTCTTTTTGAGTATGGTTC
>JAGBGB010000058.1 GCA_017936205.1 Oscillospiraceae bacterium | reverse complement strand
TCGCAACATTTTTCACAACCGCCAATTCTTGGTGGTTGTCGGACGCGCAATGCGCGCCCCTACGAATGGTACGGTAAATCGGAATTTAGTTTACTATAGGGGAGATGTGTTTCTCTGTTGGATATGGTATAATACCGATGCGAAAAATTTGTTCATTTTTTCTTGATTTTTGCAAAAAACGGATAGGAGAATTCGTCTTATATAGTAGAGGGGAGGAGAAGAATGACCGACTTGATCGTACGACTGGAGCAACGGGATGAAGGGGCTCTGGAATGCTTGAAGATACAATACGGAGGCGAGTGCTACGGGCTGTTGTTCTCCCTTCTGCGGAGCCGTGAGGAAGCGGAGGAGGCTCTGAATGATGTATGGCTGCGGATCTGGAACGGGATTCCCCCTGCTAAGCCCCATAACCTCCGGGCTTATCTCCTTGCCACCTGCCGCAATGTAGCCTTGGACTACATCAAATACAGGGAGGCTGCCAAACGGAAGGCGGTACAGGTTCTGCTGGACGAGCTGGCAGAGCTGCTACCGGATCCGGCGGCTTCCTTGCAGGAGGAGAGTGCATTCCTCCGAGACTGCCTCAACCGCTTCCTCCATGGCTTGTCGGAAAAGGATCGGCGGCTGTTCCTCCGCCGTTACTGGTACGGAGATACCACCGAGGAGCTGTCTCGGAAAATCGGGATCAGCGTATCCGCCATTGAAAGCCGCCTGTTCCGCACACGGAAGAAGCTGAAAAAATTCTTGGAAAAGGAGGGATATACCCTATGAAGCAAGAAGCCCTTTGGGACGCTCTGACCCAAATTGACGAGGATCTGATCTTAGATGCACAGAAGCTGCCTGAGATGCCTCAACGGAATAATCGCTTTGCGGTACGGGTCGCTATTTTGGCTGCGGCACTGTCCCTCCTGAGTCTGACCGTTGCAGGCTTTTCCTTGGGGATCTATCTGCATTCCCATAACAGACCTACGGTTTTCTTAGAGAATATTAACGGCTTTACCCTGTTTCCACGGGAAAGCTATGGAGCCACTGTTCGCTATGAGCTGCAAGCCCGGAGGATCCCTCTGCCGGAGGACTGGATTCAAGGCCTGACAGAGGCAAGGAAAGGCTTCGCCTATGAGTATCGGTACTTTACAGGGATCTCACTGCAGGAGCCTACAGGAAGACGGAGAAATTTTGGGAGTCTGTCTGCCTTAGAGGAGCTTTTGGACATTCCCTTGGTCAGCAGTCCCCAACTGGATGCAGTGACTACCGGTGTTTTCGTGGAGCTGCTGATCTGTGATCCGGAGGGGAAGCAGGCTGAGTTTAAAAGCAGCGGACAGCTTAGCCCCGATGGTCTGCGGATCCATGTTGCATTGGATCCAGACGAGCTGGGCGAACAGGCAGGACGGAGACCGGAGGAGTTTCATTTGACCATTTATGTGCCCCTGACCGCTGCCTTTGCCCGGGACTACAGCCTATTGGATCTGCAGCCGGAGGCAGACCGATCCTACTTTTCTCATACGACCATAGAGAACAAGGGAGAGCTTGCTGTGACCCTTCTGGAAAGTGTATGGGATACGGAGTATGAGGATCTTTTTTTAGCCTATGGGGTATGGACTCATGAGGGCATGGGCTACCTGCTGGAAAGCCACTTCCCCTTGGGCTCCAAGCTCCATAACAAAGGGCTGCTGCAGCCCTATTTAAGGGAATTGGAGGAATGACCATGAGACGACTATGCTCTATTTTTCTTCTGCTGTGCCTTCTCACAGGCTGTGCCCAGCCGGTAAAGGACTATGAGCTGCAAACCACTTCTGCTACGGAAACGGCAGAAGGCACCGCTACCCAAGACAGCACCGCTCCCACAACGGAGCCTAAGCCCCAGAGGGTGTATGCGACCTATCCTACTACGGACTCCAACCGAAAGTATTACAGTGGTCAGAGAATTATGTATTATGATCCGGATCTTCGCCGGAGTGTCTATCTGTGCAGTCAGGCAAACTGCAAGCATTCAGACTTTAGCTGCAAGGCATACTTAGGAGAGGGAAATATCGGTTACAAAGTGATAGGAGACTGGGCATTTGTTTCCGTAAATAACACACGAGATGGAGGCCCCTGTATGATCCTAAAGCAGAATTATATTACCGGAGAACGAGTTACACTGCTGGATCTTACCCCAAAGGAGGGGTATATTGTGGATAGTATGGGCTTCACCTTCATTGGTGATCGGATGCTATATCAATACAGCACCTATCTTTATGACCCGGAAGCTAAGATGGGCTATGAGCAAACGGATCATAGAAATTATGCTTACTTCTATGACCTTACCACTGGGGAGACTGAACAGCTTTTGGATGAACCGTGTCAGGTTGTCACATATGATGCCAGAGTATCCTTGCTGCTATCAATGTGTACAGAAAACTTCCTTACCATTGCAAAAACAGAACCCTTTGACAAATATCCAATGCCCATGGAAGAATATTTAGAGCTGGGACACACTGAGGAAGAGTACATCGAACACTACGAAGAGAATCTTCCGAAACGAAATATTTATTCTGTGAATCGTAAAACCGGGGAGGAACGCTTTCTCTATAGCAGTCATGAAGCGAAACAGAACGACTCAGCCTGCTTCCGCAATGGTGGCTGTTCATATGTGATAGACGATACGGTTTATGTTTATGATAGCCATACCGGAGAGGTACGGGAGTGTTTTCAGCAGGAAAACATCGGCTGGCAGGGTTACTTAGATGGACGGATCTTCTGCAACTATCACGACGGAGATCCCTATGGTGACAATTATCGTTATCTTTGGTACGAC
The DNA here is from genome assembly GCA_017936205.1 of Oscillospiraceae bacterium. GTDB lineage: Bacteria > Bacillota > Clostridia > Oscillospirales > Oscillospiraceae > JAZOXB01. Next base: position 531 of record JAGBGB010000058.1, on the reverse strand, counting down.
CTAACCACCGGAGAAATGCAGGCTTTCAATGAGTCCCAGAGTGTATTTATCTTCGGCTTGGACGAAGAAACCGCAGATTATTTTTATTCCAACTATGGCTACAACGGCAAGCACTACATATCCAAGCAGGATTTCTACAACGAGAACTACGACAACGCATTCTAAGTATGCGACATATTCCGATTTATCGAACAGTCTATCGTACGCAACCGTAGGGAACGGCCTATGTGCCGTTCCGTGCACCACCATCACGGAAAATGTCCTGTAATCGGCGAATTTTACCATATGGAAGCCTTCCGGAACGGCACACAGGCCGTTCCCTACGGTGTTTTCTTACGGAATGTCGCAAGACCAAATAGAGCGGTAAATTCCGATTTATCGCACAGTTTGATTTACCGCTGCGTAGGGGCGCGCATTGCGCGTCCGGTTCATGGCGTTACGCCATGAACACCAAAACCACCGAAAATGATGTATTTTTACCAAAAAACGAAACATTTTTCACAACCACCAATTCTTGGTGGTTGTCGGACG
>JAGBGB010000057.1 GCA_017936205.1 Oscillospiraceae bacterium | reverse complement strand
CCGTGGAAGGTCAGAATGGCGCGGGTCCCCAGGCCGGGGGCGGTCTCAAAGCGCAGCCGTCCGCCGTTCTGCTCCGCCAGCCGCCGGGCGATGGGCAGGCCCAGCCCTCCGTCCTCGCCCCACTCCCTCCTTTTCTGATATTTCTGCTCCTATCATACCACATTTTGCCCAATTTGCAAGAAATTTTTCTAAAAAAGCTCTTGACAAGAGGGGAAAATAATGATATACTTGTTTGGCAAAACGAAGAAGGTCGGCAGCACCGTCCTCACCTCAGGCGAAGGCGAAGAGGTTTGATACCATGATTGCTATGTCCCAAGGGGACTTAGTCTGTTTGTGTGCGGGTGCTGTTGGCAGCCGCACTTTTTGTCGTGTAATGGAGGTGCTTTACCATCGGCAAATTAGATCATCAGCTTAACGAAGAAATTCGTGACAAGGAAGTCAGACTCATCGGCGCAGACGGCGTCATGGTCGGTATCGTTACATCAGAGGCCGCATTGGCTATGGCAGAGGAGCAGGAGCTGGATCTGGTCAAGATCTCTCCCAATGCTGTTCCCCCGGTCTGCAAGATCATGGATTACGGCAAGTTCCGCTTCGACCAGCTCAAGAAAGAAAAAGAAGCCAAGAAGAATCAGCGTGTGGTGGAGATCAAGGAGATTCGTATGTCTCCCGGTATTGATACCAATGACCTGAATACCAAGATGCGTAATGCCTGCAAGTTCCTGACCGAGGGTAATCGTGTTAAGGTCACAGTCCGCTTCCGCGGTCGTGAAATGGCACATACCGAGATCGGCGAGCAGCTTTTGATCCGCTTTGCAGAGGGATGCGCCGAAGTATCCAATCTGGACAAGAAACCCAAGCTCGAAGGCAGAAATATGTCTATTTTCCTGTCCTCGAAAAGTGCTAAATAATAGCCGTAAATAACTACAAAGGAGAAGTACCATGCCGAAACTGAAGACCCATAGCGGTGCAAAGAAGAGATTCAATCTCACCAAGACCGGTAAAGTCAAGAGAGCTCACGCTTTCAAGAGCCATATCCTCACCAAGAAGGACACCAAGCGTGGCCGTCGCCTGAGAAGCATGACCTACGCAGATGTCACCAATGTCGAGGCCATCAAAAAGATGATCCCGTACAAATAATCGGATAGGAGGATATTAAGAAATGGCAAGAGTTAAGGGCGCGATGATGACGCGCAAGAGAAGAAATAAGGTTCTGAAGCTGGCTAAGTCCTACTGGGGCTCCAAGTCCACTCACTTTAAGATGGCTAAGCAGGCCGTTAAGAAGTCTGCTGTCTACGCATATGTTGGCCGTAAGCACAAGAAGAGAGATTTCCGCCGCCTGTGGATCGCTCGTATCAGCGCTGCTGTTAAGCCCTACGGCATCAACTACTCCCGTTTCATGAACGGCCTGAAGAAGTCCGGCATCGAAATGAACCGCAAGTCCCTGTCCGAGCTGGCTATCCACGACAGCGCTGCATTCGCTGCTCTGGTTGAGACCGCAAAGAAGGCTATCTAATTTATTTTTGAGCCGAAAGCTCTGCTGCAAAGATTCCTGTGCGGCAGAGCTTTTTGTATAATAAAGTTCTCTTATTGGCTTAAAAATAGTTCAGATTTGCTTATTAATTCTATTGTAATATTTAGTAAAATCGAGTATAATGAAATGGTTAAATATTATGATCCACAGGTTGGATACATTTTGTGGAATATCCTATAATACTGTTTCTTGATAAAATGGTTTGAAAACCATTTTATTGCAGGATGAATATCCTGCACCGCCTATGGCGGCAAGAACAGTATTACACGGCATTTCTTGGCGGCTTTGCCGCCATGCCGCTTACTAGCGGCATAATAAAACGGTTAATCCGTTTTATTAGAAATAAGTATAAAAAGGGAGGAATAAACATGAAGAATACTCGTTCCATGCGGATCCTGAGTGGGCTGCTGATCTTGTGCTGTTTGCTGAGCTTACTGCCTATGGGTAACATTACAGCCTTTGCACAGGAACAAGCTCAGATGGAGGCTGCGCCCCTGTCCGAAGAGGAGCCAACTACGCGGAGCTTCCCTGACAATGCTGACTATGTCGATATCCCCATAGAGGTTCTGGATTTCCGCGGAGATGGGTTCCTGTTCGAGTCCAATGACACCTGGAAATCTCCATACAGCCTTTCCAACAAGGCACCCTCGGTTTCGGGAGTTTCTTTCCCCGGTCAATTTGAGGATGGTCCAACCACAGCCAGCGATGATTTCCGCATACTGGGTCTTGTAGAGAAGGAATTGTATGCCGGGAATGTAGTCTATAAGCCGGAAGTGATTCGTTATGTTGCTGAAGCACTTGCAGCGAAGCAGTCTCTGAAATATCCCAGCGGAAGGCAAAATGGCATATTCTACAAAAGGGTCTCGGACGGACTCAGTCTGGGGGATCTCACAAGCACCCTGAAGAAGGCGAACCCTCCCGTGAACGGTGGTGTCCTGCTGTGGGAGCAGGTGGAAAGTGCCTATGATATGGCTTACTATATGCTTTCCTCTATTTGGAGAGAAGTACCACGGACAGATACCCTTGGTTCTGAAACGCGGCTCAACGGCACGACAGAAGAAGTCTGCTACAATCTTCCGGTTCCGGAGTTGACGCATCTGCGGTTGTACAAGGTCGATAATACAAGTCGTGGCAAAACGGAATATACCTACAATTCCTATTATGGCTCCCAATATGATAATGGATATATTTATAATACGAACACGGTAACTCACTCACTGGATCCCTCCTTCCGTCCTCTGAATGGCCGTGGCTTTGAGGCCGCTGACTATTTCGGGAACAATACAGAAGGTAGATACATGGACGGTGAGTATGCTCAGGCGAATTATGGCTTTAGCATCCATGCCTATGGCGGATTTGTGTACTCTGAGGCCAGCAATCTGTACTTTACCTTTAGTGGGGACGATGATGTTTATTTCTTCGTTAACGATGTTTTGGTTTGTGATGTTGGCGGCGTTCACGGGCGGACTCATAAAACCCTGGAGCTGAAGGATATCGCTGCAGATTTGAATTTGAAGGATGGGCAGATTTGCTCCTTCGATATGTTCTATGCCGAACGACATACTTCCGGTGTGAATATGGAGTTCTACACCAATATTCAGCTTATGGACACGGATGTGATCACCACAAAGCAGCAGTACGATGCCCTGAATGGTGCCAAGCTCGTGGATGGTGCTGCAGTAGGAGTAGGTACCAATATTGCCTACAGCTTCTGTATGCTCAACCGTCGACTATTCCCGGTGAAGAATGTAGAATTTAATGATAGTCTTCTTGATACGCAGCTAAGTCCTGACGGAGTCAGCCTAAATACGAGCACATCTCTCTCTGATCTGCAGCTCACATACCGAAGCTATAACCGAAATTCCTCGCAGTACTATGAGGGAGCTGCAGAGGAGGTAGAGGATATCACCACGCTTTACGATGTGATTGCTGCATCCGTTAATGATGCCGAACCTCTGAATGATGTAGCATACAGCTATAAGCTAACAGAAGGTAATACTGCACGGGAGCTTCAGGCACTTCTGGAATTGGGGATTCCGGCAAATTGTGAGTTGACAATTTACGGGTTCCGGCATACGGTAGGGGCTGAGTTGTTCACGAATACGGTCAATTCCACCTGCATCCCTCTCTCTGCACAAATGAATGAGGATGGCACTGTAAATGTGGTAGAACAAGTACCCTTGTATGGTACGGCCAGTTGCCGCATTTATGGCGTAGATATGGGTTCGATCTCCGTGGATCAGCCTCTGTCCTATGTGATGGATTACGGCAAGGCTGTGGAAGTGCATGTAGAGGATGCTGCTCTGGTGAGCTGTGATAGCGGTATGAGCCTGGAGTTTATAGGTATGACCCTGAACGGTGAGCACGGAGCGGTGAAGGCAGAAGCTCCTACCAGTCTGTTTGGAACTGCAGAGAAGCCTACTGCGGAAGGGATCAATGGAACATACACTATGGACGGGAATGTCCTGCGGTTCGATCCGAGCACCTTCTTAAATGCCATTGAACGCAGCTATGCGGTTTTCCGGATCCGAGCCACCTCTGACCAATCTGTGATCGCATATATCATGGTAGAAATCGCACTGATCCCTGCCAATATGATGTATTATGAGGCAGAGGACTTTACGGATCATGTCACTTATTATGAAAAAATCACCGATGAGACGACCGGACAGGTTTCTGAGATCACAAGCTGGGCAGAGGAGAATTTTAAAACAGAGAATGCTGCAAGTGCGGATGCTCCCCAGAACCTGAACCAGCCGGGGCAGGAGGTCTACTATTACGATTATACCGATCATCCGGAGGTTTTGTTCTTCGGGTTTGATGACACGGACGCTGATAAGGAACGCTACTCCAAGGCTACGAATGGCTATGGTGGCTTGAACTTTGACAGCGCTACAGATGCAGCACAGCACTGGAAGATCTATTCACTGAAGGCAAAGGAAATTGCTATCGATAATGAGGTTGGTACTATGAGCATTAAAGCACAAAAGGAATGTGCGCCTCATGGCACTTCTAATAACTCCGATCAGTATCCTGATGTCTATGTGGATACCATATCCGAGGGAAGATACGATACAGTTCCCTTGACCTATGATCCGGGGCAGGCAGAAGTGTTCCAGATCCGCTTTAAGCTTGAGAACTTCCGTGCCGGTACGACCCACAACGGCAATACTGCTGCAGACGCACCGGAGATCACCGTAGCTCCTCCGTATGTATCTCTGCAGTATCAGACCGACAGCAAAAAAACCAACAGCTTCCCCGAAGCCATTAACACCTCTATTTCTGCCAACAACTTCCATGGAGACTTCATGAAGGCGAATGCCTTCATGACCATGACCTTTGATCTAAAAGCTGAGTTCCGTAATTGTGACAAGATCACCATGCTTCGCCCCTTCATCGGAGGCATTGAAAGCATTTCTGAAAATGAGTTAGGCGTGGTAACCATTGACTATATGTACATCGGACCCAGAGAACTTGCACCTGTAGATGCCGCCTATGGACGGGACAGCACCTATGACAACGACTCCCATCTTTCCAATGGTGAGAGTCTGTATGTGGAGGGAACCGGTACCCGTACGCCCGCAACCCCGAACCCTGATAACTACTCCGAGATCCGATTTACCTTTAAGGGAACCGGCTTTGATCTGATCAGCCGTACCGGACCGGAACAGGCGAACATCCGAGTGGAGGTTCATAACGATCCCTCCATGAGTGCGGAGAGCTGCAAGGTCAGTGTTTCAAGGATGTTAAAGGGCGAAATTCCCATGTATCAGGTTCCTGTCTACTCTAAGCATGATCTGCCTTATGGTACCTATTATGTTACCGTCATGGTGGATGAGGCTCGAGAATTCCCCCTCATTCCTGCACTGGGGCGAGGCAATCAATTCTATTTGGATGGGATTCGAATTTACGATCCCATTGATGTCAGTGCCGAGGGCTCTGCTCCCACAGGCTCCGACAGTGCCACCGCTTACGCTGCCTATTGTGCAGACAGAGAAGCATATCCCATTATTAAAGAGTTCCGAGATATTCTCCTGACCGCAGGGGACTTCAATGCCCTCAATGGAGAAACGGTGGACGGAGCACTTTTTGTAGACTATGAGAGCTTTGCGGAGCCTACCACCTCTGAGGGGGAAACAACGGAGGGAGATGGAGCCGTAACAGAGCCTACCATGGGAGTTACAAACCATGTAACGGCAAATGTAAAGACCTATGATAAGCTTGGTCCCAATAACGAGACCTATTTAGGTCAGGAACAGCTCATAGCCTTCAAGCTGATGATTTACTCCGAGCAGCTGCCGGATCGGATCGATATCGGTTGTAAGACCATTAACGAAAGCAGTTCTCAGCTTCGTGCCACCCTTATTAAGGGGGATGGAACGATCGCTGGGGTTCTGGATCGGAACATTAAGTGCTCTGCGGCACAGTATTATTCCATTCCTCTGTGGGCAGATCAGTTTACAAGGGGAGAGTACAATGGGAAACCTTGCTACTTTGCATACCTCAAGATCGAGAACCCCAGCCCCAAGAATGCAGCATCCCCTGATACCAATGTCCTGTCTGTTACAGATCTGAAGATCGCTTATTCTCAGGCATATACACCATTGACGGAAGAAACCCAACAGATCTCTGCTGAACAAGAGCTCGGAGCGAAGAGGAACGGCGATGTAGAGCTGCCCACAGATACCTTTGATCCCATAGGCTTTGCGGTAGACAGCAGCGTGACATCCATTGTGAAGGAGCTGTTAGAGGATCGCTTTGACGGAGAATGTGAGCATGTGCCCATGCCGTGGAGCACCGTTGTAGAAATGGTACCCGGACAGGATGGTTTGCTGGAGCAGCGTTGTGCCCTCTGTGGGGAGCTGCTGGGACAGGAAACGGTACAGGCAGTTTCAGCGCTGCGGTTTGCCGGTGCCTCTGTGTCACTGCAGTCGGATCTCTCCATTAACTACAAGGTCGATGAGAGCTACTTCACAGAGCTGGGCTACACGGAACCCTATGTGGTGATCTCCGTAGATGGGACTCAGACGGTGCTTCGGGAGTATCGGATCCAGGATGGCAAGTATGTCTTCCCCTATCGGAATATTGCCCCCCATCGGATCGGAGATATGGTAACCGCCACCCTCTATGCCAAGTATGAAGGGGAGCTGTATTGCTCGGAGTCCAGGGACTACAGCGTTGCCACCTACTGCTACAGCATGCTGGATAAGTGCAGCGGTGAGCAGTATGCGAAGTTCCGTACTCTGCTTGTGGATATGCTCCATTATGGCGCAAAAGCCCAGGAATATGCGGCATACCGTACAGATGCTCTGTGTAATGCTGCCCTGACAGAGGAGCAGCTTGCTTGGGGAACCAAGGACTGCAGAGAGCTGGTATCCGTGCAGAATAAGGAGTATGTGCCCGTAGAGAATCCCACCGTGCTCTGGAAGGGAGCGGGTCTGAATCTTCGGGAATCTGTGGCGATCCGCTTCAAGATCGAGGCAGAAAGCTATGAGGATCTGGTTGTCAAGTTCTCTATGGCAGGGAAGGAATGGACCGTGGGCGCAGAGAGCTTCGACCATCGGAAGGATGGCTGCTATGTCTTCTTCCGTGGTCTCAACGCCGCCCAGATGAGCGAGACTGTGTACGCTACCGTCTACCGCAATGGGGAACAGGTCAGCCATACCATTTGCTACAGCGTCGAGTCCTACGCCTACAATATGCAGAACGACACAATCCCCTATCTGTCGGAGCTGGTACAGCGCATGATCTGCTACGGCGATTCCGCACGGAACTACATTTCATAATTTCCATTCAACACCACAGGGCTGTCTCACAATTGTGAGACAGCCCCTGTAGTACATGTGTAAATTCCGATTTGTCGAACAGTTTGACTTAACGCTGCGTAGGGGCGCGCATTGCGCGTCCGGTTCATGGCCTAACGCCATGAACACAAAAACCACCAAAATGATGTAATTTCTCCAAAAATCGCAACATTTTTCACAACCACCAATGCTTGGTGGTTGTCGCACGCGCAAGGCGCGCCCCTACGCAGCGGTGAACGAAGCAGTGCGATAAATCGGAATTATGCTAACCACCCAGGGCTGTCTCCTTGCTTGCGAGACAGCCCTGGGTGGTGATGGTTACAGGGATCAGGAATTGCGTTCCCAGGGAGGGGGAGCATCGGGGCGGCCTTCGCCATTGGGATAGAGACTTTCTTCCCAGCCGACTTTCATGAAGCCGATGGCACCGCAGAAGATGGTTTCGATGAGCCTGTTGCAGTATTCCGCCTCATAGACCATAGAATTATTGGCAAGAAGACTGGCAAAGCCGTGGACGGCAAAGAAGGTAGATGCAAAGGCATCTCTGGCTTGCTTAGGTGTAAGCTGAACCATTTCGGACATAGCTTGGAATATAGGAGTAAGCTGCTCGCTCTGGATCATATCGATCAGATTGGTGTTGGCGAACTTGTCGGTCTGGAAGAGGAAGCGGAACAGATGGGGCTCTTCCACAGCGAATTGAATATAGTTCTTGCAAATTGCCAATGCGGGATTGGGATCGTTCTCAAAGTCAACATCCATAATATAGCCTGTATGGCTCTGGTCTACTATGGTGTAGATCTCGTTCTTTAATTCCTCCATGGTGGCGAAGTGGTACATTACCGGCTGGGTGGAGCACTTTAGCTGGGATGCAACTGCACGGACATTTAGCGCATTGATCCCCAAACGATGAACTACATCAATACTGGCATCGAGGATCATTTGACGGGTGATTCTGGATTTTGGGGGCATAGAAATTCTCCTTTCATGGATGGAAGCATCATGACCTCCCGCGGAGAGACTTTTGAGGGAGGGAGCTATCCAATGACGTGCAAAACATAATATGTGCAGAAACTTGCGTTATATAACAAATTTGAACGATAATATATTTATACTCTAATTTCCGTTTTTTGTCAATAGCAAATGGGAAAATAAACGGTATTAGTAAAGATTTTTTGTGAAAAAGAAGTGCAACCAATGCAGGGCAGCTGCTCGGATGCACTTGACTATTCGTGTTACTTATGGCTGCTTTTGTCATTCTTTGAGTTCATTTTCGGGAGGCAGAGCTTTAGGCTTCTTCGCCCGAGAACAGGGGTTTGGGTATATGAATTGCTGCAAGGCAGCTCTTAGACATATACCCTCTGTGGTCACAGCGGAACAGGGCATCTACAGTTCCACAGTAGGCTGCAATAGCACAACACACCGGCAAATTCCGATTTGTCGCACAGTTTGATTTAACGCTGCGTAGGGGCGCGCATTGCGCGTCCGGTTCATGGCGTAACGCCATGAATACAAAAACCACCGAAAATGATGTAATTTTTCCATAAAAACGAAACATTTTTCACAACCACCAATTCTTGGTGGTTGTCGGACGCGCAATGCGCGCCCCTACGAAGGGTACGATAAATCGGAATTTGACAAGCAAGGGGATGTCTCGCTTTCGTGAGACAGCCCCTTGCTTGGGTTGTTTAATTTGCGAAGAATGCCTTTGCACTGTCGCTGTAGGCGAAGAGGGCACGGCATAGGGTGCCCAGAGTGCCTACCTTATTGTTGCCGTAGGTGTCGGGGCTGTATTGCAGACTGACGGAAACAGGCTTGTCCCCTTGGTATACCTGCGCGGTCAGAACTGTTCGCAGCTCTGCTGCCAGCAAACCGCTAAAGGTGAAGGCGTACCGATTCCCGGTCTCACCGTAGGGACTGAGGGTATCCACCACTGCAGTGACGGTATTCCCTGCATGATCCCTATAGGTCAAGCGAAGCTGCAGCTCCTCTCTGTTCCCTGTGTAGGCGCTCAGATCCACTACAAGCTTCACAGCGACTCTGGAGTTCAGATCCAGAGACTTTCCGACCCATGTTACAGTGGGCTGCTCGGGCTGTGTGCCGCTGACATTGGTGTTGCCGAAGGTCACGGAGTTCAGGTCTGTCAAATAGGATCTCTGCTCCTGTGTCAGAAGTCTGTCTGCCAAAGCATCCGTACGGTAGCCCTTGAAGATTTGAGCTGCGGCTCCGTAGCGAAGGAGCTGGGCACACAGAGCCTTCAGCTTGGGGGTCGCACCTCCCTTTGCCAGCTGGCCGTAGGCATACTGTGCAATGCTGTAGCGGTCTGCTTCCCAATAATAGAAGCGTCCGTCCTTCTCCATGCGGAGGGTCGCAAGGATCTCATCATTCATCTGCACGGCGGTAAGTCCCTTCAGGGTGAAGTAGTAATAGTTCCCTCTCTCCTCGGGGTAGAGGCACAGCATCCCGCTGCCCTTTGCCTCGTTGCCCTCGTACATAAACAGCTCACAGTCCAGATAGAAGCTGTCGTAGCCCTCCATAGCTGTCTTGGGCACTGCATAGTTCAGGGTAATATCACTTGCCAGATCCAGAGTATGCAGCAGCTTCCCGCCCTCTGTCAAAATGGGCGTTTCCAGCTCCTTCCGGATCACCGCAGCAGCGGCACGGGTGGTCTTACTGTCTGCCACAAAGGACACGGCTGCCGCTTCTCCTGCTCCTTCCTCGGGAGCGGTGGTGGGCAGCTCCGGGATCTCGGGGTCTGTGGGAGCATCCTCCACCACGGCGTTGGGATCCACAGCATATGCCAGCTTCACATCCGTAATGGAGAGAACGCAGTCTCCTCTGCCTGCAGCTGTGTTATCCTTTATGGGAGCATTATAGATCACGATATAGCAGGAACGGGCGTTGCCCTCCTTTATCATCATGTCTGCTCGCAGGTTCAGGGGGTAATACATGGCAGTGGTGCTTGTAAGCTCAGCCTCGGTTCGGCTTGCGATGGTCAGAAGGTCACTCTTGAGGGCGTCCTCTGAAACGATGGCAGCAACCAGATTGGCTCTTGTTCCGGTAATGGTCTTTGCTCCGATATCCAGACTTGCAGGCAGTCTGGCAGAGTCGATCTGCAGCTTAAAGGCGATTGCCTGATCGGGATCCAAATAAACCTCATTCTTGGGGCCTACCTTATTATAAGTCAGGATGTCCATGGCATGACTATTGTTGATGTTCAGATCCTCCGGTGTCGCAGTGGTAGGCTTTCCGGTTTCCGGATCCACGACGGGAACCGTAGGCTTCTCATAGGTATCTATGAATACTGCACCTGCCTGAACCCCTGTGAGCTGGGAGAATTCCACTGCAGACAGGAGAATATTGCGGATCTCCTTCACATGGGAGCGATCCTCCTTATCCATCTGATGGGCAATGAGATCACTCATCTCCCCATAGGTCAGGCTTGCCTTGGTGGTATCTATGGGATCGTAGATCCGTACAGCATCGAAGTGGAACTGACCACCTCTGGACAGAATGGAGATAGGGGCATTATACCGCTTATGAACATCTATGCTCACATAGTAGGTGCCATGCTCTAAGCCCTGTACAGAAACCACAGGGATCTGATACAGCTCCAGCTCACCCTTGTTATTCACAGTAAGAGTCTTAATACAGTTCTCCTCCCGAAGGTCGGGATGGGTATAGACCATGACACGGATCATTGCCTGATCCATTCCCGTGCGGCTGATCACATCGAAGCCGGTTCCGGTGAATTGGAAGTAGGCTCTGGTGTAGTCTCCGGTGTATTCTATGATGTTTCCATCCTCATCCTTCTGTTCTGCAGGCTTTACGCCCAAGCCCTCGGCAAAGAGGGAGGAGCCGTTGGACAGGGCTGTGTCATCCTCATAGCTGCTGTCATAACCGTAGACAGGCTCCGGTGCGGAATCCCGAGGCCCTACATAAATGTAGTCAATGGTGACGGTTCCGTAATCCTGTGTAGAAATGCTGGTAAGGCTCTCAAAGTTCAGCCGAATGTTGTTGAGGAGGGCAGCATTTGTCCGAACGTCCTCATTGATAGGCATGGAAACGGTAATGTAGCGGTCACTATCTAAGAAACGGGTATCAACGGGAACCTTTTCTGTGATGCTCTTACAAGCATCCGTCGGTTTCCCATTCTGCTCTACTTGGTAAACACCATCCCGATAGCTGCTGAGATAGATGCAGGCTGTGGTAGAGCCGACAGGCTTGAAGCCCTTGAGTCGTACCCGAACCTGTGCTACCTCTGCACGATCCGGACTGTAGTTCAGCCACTGCTTTGCTGCGTTGAGCTCACCGTTCTGGACATAGAAGCCCTTGTCGTAATTCTCATTTATGGAAGTATCATATTCCGCTACAAGGGTCATGGTACCGTTACCGTGATCGATCTCCGGCATTCGGCAGCGATCATCATTCACATCCCAGTACAGCTGTTCCTGCCCCTCCAACAGATCGAAGTTCATACCGTTGTAGGTAGAGGTGCCGTAGCGGTTCTGTGCCTCTGCATCATTCTCGAAGCCGAAGTACAGGAAGTCGTTCTTGGCACTGCTGTAGACAGACTCCTGCTTGCTGGGTGCATCTGCTTCTGGACCCAGATAGACATAGTCGAGGGTGATCCTGCTGTTGAGGTTGGTTTTAAACTCATGGAAGGCAAGATTCAGGAACGAGATCCGATTTCTCTTCAAGAATTCGGCATCGGGAGTCACCCGAATGGTAATATACTCCCCGAGCTTGAAATTTTGATTCTGATACAGATAGCCGTCTGTACCGGAAATATAGCTACTTCCTGTATCACTGCCATACCACAGCTGGAACCGAGGGTGCCATGAGGCATTGGATGTAATAATATCGATGTCATCAAATCGCACCCGAATTTCAATGATCTCCGTGTTCTTTGCGGGATAATCCAAGCCCTCCAGCTTAAAATACAAATTGTTCGGTTCATCCACAGCAGCCGTTGCCTGTGCTGAAATGGTGCCGGATACAGGATCGATGGTAGGAGTAACCGGATTCGTATAAGGATCCGTCCCTACAGGATCGATATAGTGCCCGGACTTCCAGCTGCCAACGGCACCGGAGCCGGACGTTACCTTGTCGGGGCTTGTGCCGCCGTACTGGGGATACTCATAGCGGAGCTTCTCGGAATCGGTGCCATCAAAGGTGAAATACAGGGAATTCTGCCCATGCTGCACGGGAGCACTGTTCTTGGGTCCGATGTACAGATAGTCATAGGTGACCTTAGACTCCGTAGTAACACTAAAATTATGAAGGCTAAAACGAAGCTCTCCAATGGTATCTATGCTCCGCATATCCATAAAGCCGCTAAAATCGCCATTGGAATTATAGCCTTGTCCATCCAAAATTGTAACCAGATCCACGGTGTAGGTAACATAGGTTCCGTCGGATACATAGTCTCTTCCCAAATAAGTGGCATTCTCATATCCCCGGTACTTGTTACCGTCTTTGGAACCCCACCACCACAGGCGGAAGAAGGGACCTGTACTATAGCTGGCTCCATAGCTAAAGCCATCAAGCTTCATTCTGACCTGCAGAACCTCAGCATAAGTAGGATCAAAGGAAATATTGCCGGGAGCGATATGCAGATCTAAGCGATTTGCATCTACAGGATAGTCCTTCTGTGCTTGGAAGGACAGGGTTCCTGCATCGTTATTCATGCTCTTGACCGTTACAGGTTCCAATGAATGAACTATGCCCCAAGAATCCAGCTCGTCATAGTTTTTTCCACAATACTGGCTCTGCTGATACCGCTGCCGGTCCACGGCATTGTTGCTGAAGTCGAAGAACAGGGCATGGGAATAGTCCTTCTCCTCATTTCCGATCTTCACAAAGGCATCTCCGGGGAATACCGTTCCGTCATCCTGCACTTCGTTGGGCTCTGTGGGAGCCACAGTGCTGCCGTTCTTGTCCACGGTGCTGTAGTTGCCCTTGGTGAAGGTGAATATCCCCTCTGCAAAGTCCGTCTCATAATACATCATGGTGGCAGGCAGCAGCTCCACTTCCTCCATAAGGTAGGCGATGGTTTCCTGCGTGTCTCTCAGGGAGATACGGTAGACGGCGTAGATCGTTTCCGCGTGGGTCATAAGCTCCTTCAGCTTAAAGGTAGGGGTTCCGTTGTTCAAATAGAAGGTTCCGCTTTCTACTTCCTTTGATTTCGCACTGGAGTTGCAGAACAGATTTGCAGGCTCCTTACCACGGATGGCTCCGTTTTCACCGTTCTGGGTCAGGCCTACATAGCTCAGAGCAATGTTCTTGTCCTTCACCTTTACACGGGTCCACAGCTCGTTCATGGGCAGCTCAATGGGCTTTCCGTAATCCAGAACGACCTGCAGAGGCTCAGGAATCACAATATCACCCAGACTCACACCGTAAATATTCCGGGCAGCACTGCCGGTTACAGCAGAAAGGATGATCTGCTCATTGTTCGCCCCCAAAGTAACGGGACAAGCTGTAGTAGTTACAGTGTTAACATATCTGCCCTCCTCTGTCTGGCGAACCATGCCGTAGAGGGAAAGCTGACAGCTTGCAGGAATGCCGATGGCTAAAAGCTCCGTGATTTGCTGTGCGGAGGTAACGGAGAAGGAGTAGCTTCCGATAAAGGGCTGTGCCTGATCCGTTGCATTGGTCAGGTTGCTGATCATTTCCTTGAAGGCAATATAGTCTGTATCAGCGTTGGGGTAAGCTTGGGCTGCTCCGCTATATACCTCCCCGGTGGATG
>JAGBGB010000056.1 GCA_017936205.1 Oscillospiraceae bacterium | reverse complement strand
GGTCACTGCATCCATGTGAACTCCGCCGAGATCGAGATCATCAAGGCAACGGATACCATGGTGGTCAACAACCCCGAATCCAACATGGGTAACGCCGTAGGCACCTGCCCCGTTCTCCAGCTCCATAAGGCAGGGATCCTGCTGGGCATGGGCACCGATGCCTATACCAACGATATGCTGGAATCCATTAAGGTCGCTCTCTGTGCACAGCGGCAGAATGCCTGCCTGCCCAATGTAGGCTGGTGCGAGGTCACGGATATGCTCTTCAAGAACAATGCCAAGATCGGTGCAAAGTACTTTGACGCCAAGCTGGGCGTTCTGGAAGAAGGGGCAGCTGCAGATGTGATCGTTATGGACTACAAGCCCTTCACTCCCTTCTCTGATGCCAACATTGACGGTCACATGCTCTTCGGCATGACCGGCAGACAGTGCCAGACCACCATTGCCAACGGCAAGCTGCTTATGAAGGATCGTGAGCTGGTAGGCATTGACGAGGAAGCCGTCAACGCCCGTATTCTGGAAGAATCCAAGAAGCTCTGGGGCGCACTGAACAACTGCACCTATTGATTCCCATGTTCTTCCTATGGAAAGACAGCCTGTACAAATGGCTGCTGTTTGGTCTCATTCTATTCGGAGCCCTATGGTTTCTGCCCATGCTGATCCTGGGGCTTCCGGGAGATTACCTTCCCTTCTATCTGATTGAGGAATTCCTGTTTCTCTTCTTAGGAATTCCCCTGATCCCCACACTGCTCCTCTGCCTTGTGTCCCTGATCGGCTGGTTCTGTAAGAAGGCTATGCGCCCCATAGGTACCATGCTGATCTGTGCCCCCTCGGTAGTCATGCTGCTCATTGACGGGATCGTCTTGGTGATCACCTTGATCACCATTACAGGCGGCACCTTCCCCTCCTTCACTGAGGTGATTCTGCCCACCCTGTTCCGCATTGCATATCACAGTGCAATTCTTACCCTACAGCACCTCTGGCAGGTGTAAAACAAATAAACGGAGGATTACTTATGTCTGAAAGAATGTATCCCATTCCCTTTAAGGACTTAATGCGCTGGGTCATTACCGAGCGTGAGAACAACGGCGAGATCTTCGGTATTCATACGGAATACAAGGCAGACCCCGCCAAGACCCTGCCCATCTTCGGTGAGAAGATCGAGACCCCCTTCGGTCCCGCAGCAGGCCCCAACAGCCAGCTGGCACAGAACATCATTGCTTCCTATGTAGCAGGCGCTCGTTTCTTCGAGGTCAAGACCGTTCAGCAGATGGACGGCGAGGATCTGGCTCGCTGCGTGCCCCGTCCCTGCATTCTGGCAGATGACGAAGGCTACAATCAGGAATGGTCCACGGAGCTGGAAGTCCGTCAGGCACTGGACGAGTACATCAAAGCATGGTGCGCTCTGAAGGTCATGGCAAAGGTCTGGGGCTACGGCGATCCCGACGGCTTCGTCTTCAATATGTCCGTTGGCTATGATCTTGCGGGCATCAAGGGCGAGAAGATCGACAACTACATCGAGTCCATGAAGGATGCTACCCGTGCTCCCGTCTTCGCAGAGTGCAAGGCAGTCCTGACCGAGCTCTTCCCGGAAGAGGCAGAGTTTATTGCGAATATCTCTCCCCGTGTTTCCCGTTCCGTGACCCTGTCCACCCTCCACGGCTGTCCCCCCGATGAGATCGAGCGGATCGCCTCCTACCTGATCTCCGAGAAGAAGGTCAACACCTTCGTCAAGTGCAACCCCACCATTTTGGGCTACAAGGATGCACGGAGCATTCTGGACAGCATGGGCTATGACTACATCGTATTCGACGATCATCACTTTAACGAGGATCTGCAGTGGAAGGACGCTGTCCCCATGTTTGAGCGCCTGCAGGCTCTGGCAGACGAGAAGGGTCTGGAATTCGGTCTCAAGCTGTCCAACACCTTCCCCGTAGACACCACCCGTGGAGAGCTGCCCAATAATGAGATGTATATGTCCGGCAGAGCCCTCTTCCCCCTGACCATTGAGATGTGCCGCAGAATTTCTGCCCAGTTCGAGGGCAAGATGAAGATCTCCTTCGCAGGCGGTGCAGAATTCTTCAACTGCGACGAGCTGTTTGCAGCAGGCATTTGGCCCATTACCGTTGCTACTACCATTCTGAAGCCCGGCGGATATAACCGTCTGGTTCAGATGTGCGAGAAGGTCAAGGACATGGAGTTCAAGGCATTCGAGGGCACCGACACCCATGCCATTGCCAAGCTGTCCCTGTTCTGCCGTACCGACTACCACCATGTCAAGCCCATTAAGCCCCTGCCCTCTCGCAAGAACGAGGAACGGGTGCCTTGGATCGACTGCTATATCGCTCCCTGTAAGGGTGGCTGCCCCATCGAGCAGGACATTCCCGAATACATCGAGCTGTGCAAGAAGGGCCTGTACAACGAGGCTCTGAAGCTGATCACCGAGAAGAACCCCCTGCCCTTAATCACCGGCACCATCTGTGCCCACCCCTGCATGGGCAAGTGCTCCCGTAACTTCTATGACGAATCCGTACAGATTCGTGCCACCAAGCTGCTTGCTGCTGAGAAGGGCTATGAGGCTCTCATGGCTTCCATCGTCAAACCCGAACCCGTAGAGGGCAAGAAGGCTGCCATCATCGGCGGCGGCCCCACCGGCATTGCTGCTGCTTACTTCCTTGGCAGAGCCGGCGTTGCCTGCACCATTTTCGAAAGAACCGACAAGCTGGGCGGCATCGTCCGCCATGTGATCCCCGCATTCCGTATTGCTGATGAAGCCATCGAGAAGGATGTTGCCCTCATGAAGGCATACGGCGCAGAGGTCAAGCTGAACACCGAGGCCCCCTCTGTTGAGGAGCTGAAGGCACAGGGCTACACCCACATTCTCTACGCTGTCGGCGCATGGAAGCCCGGCAAGCTGGAGATCGAGGGCAATGTCCGCGGCGTTATCGGCTGGCTGGAAGACATGAAGGCAGGCCGTGGCGGTGAGCTGGGTCATGTAGCGATCATCGGCGGCGGCAATACCGCTATGGACGCAGCCCGTGTGGCAAAGCGTGCCGGTGCCAAGTCCTCCACTCTGGTCTACCGTCGTACCAAGAAGTACATGCCTGCAGATGCAGAAGAGCTGGAGCTGGCAATCGAAGACGGCGTACAGTTCTTGGAGCTGGTTGCCCCCGTCGCTCAGAAGGACGGCAAGCTGATCTGCAACAAGATGAAGCTGGGCGAGCCCGATGCTTCCGGTAGAAGAAGCCCCGTTCCCACCGGCGAGACGGTAGAGATCGACTGCGATCTGGTGATCTCCGCAGTGGGCGAGCAGGTTGACGATGCCCTCTTTGCCGCTAACGGCATTGAGCTGGACAAGAAGGGCCGTCCCGGCTTCCTGACCAACATCGACAATGTATTCGCTGCCGGCGATGCCTTCCGTGGCCCCGCAACCGTAGTAGAGGGCATTGCAGATGCCGCAGCCTTCGCACAGGCTGTCATCGGCAAGAAGTACGAGTACAGCATCCCTGCAGAGGCATATCCCACCGAGGCAGAAGCCATTGCCAAGAAGGGCACTCTGGCCATGAGCGCTGACGCAGCCTGCGAAGGCGACCGCTGCCTGAGCTGCAACACCGTCTGCCAGAACTGCGCAGATGTCTGCCCCAACAGATCCAATGTGGTCATCCGTCTGGCTGACGGCAGAACTCAGATCCTCCATGTAGACAAGATGTGCAACGAGTGCGGCAACTGCACCGCCTTCTGCCCCTACAATGCACAGCCCTGCAAGGATAAGTTCACCCTGTTCCAGACCGAGAAGGACTTCGAGGACTCCGAGAACGCAGGCTTCCTCTTCCTTGAAAACGGCAAGGTTCGTGTCCGCCTCTTTGAGGTCAAGGATGTGACCCTTGGCGCTGGCGAGCTCCCCGAAGGCATCGAGGAATTCATCGTAACCGTCAAGGAAAAGTACAGC
>JAGBGB010000055.1 GCA_017936205.1 Oscillospiraceae bacterium | reverse complement strand
TACTGCTTCATAAATGGCATTCGCTGCCTGAGAAACTGCATCGTAGGTGTGGGAGAATACCAGCAGGTCGCAGCCGGCTTCCAGAGCACGGACTGCACCGGCACCGGTGCCGTAGTGGGCACGGATGGCATCCATCTCCATGCAGTCGGTGAGAGCCAGACCCTCAAAGCCCATCTTCTCACGCAGCAGCTTGGTCATGATCTCATAGGACAGGGTTGCGGGCCATTCGGGATCCACATCGTTATAGACCACATGGCAGGTCATGAGACCGTCTACGCCCTGTGCGAATGCCTTATAGAAGGGCTGCCACTCCGTCTCTTCCAGAACGGCTCTGGGGGTGTTGTTAAAGGGAACATCCAGATGGGAGTCCGTGGCAACATTGCCGTGACCGGGGAAGTGCTTGACAGAGGGGAGGATCTTAGAGGACTGGAAGCCCAGAGCCATGGGCACACCTAACTTCGCAACTACCTCGTGGTCGTCGCCGAAGGAACGGGAGCCGATAATGGGGTTCATGGGTTCCAGATTCACATCCAGAATGGGAGCAAAGGTGCAGCTCAGACCCAAAGCACGGATGACCTTACCATTGTTGGCGCCCAGCTGGAATGCCTTGTCGGTGCCGCTGGCATTGACGGACATGGTGCCGGGCATAAGGGATGCGCCCAGATTCACACGGGTCACAACGCCGCCTTCCTGGTCGGCACAGATGAAGGGGGCGAAGCCGGTCTTCTCGTGAACCAGTGCGGTAATATCACTACACAGCTTGCTGGTCTGTGCGGGGGTGACGATATTTCTGCCGAAGAAGGCAAAGTTACCTACATAGAAATCATTGACCAGAGCACGGGCTTGATCATCTACCTCAGGGGAGGGGAAGCCTGCTACCAGCAGCTGGCCGATCTTCTTCTTCAGTTCCAAATTCATGGTGTTACCTCCAATAGAAAAGTTGTATTACAGGATGCGGATACGGGGTCTGTAGGTCTCCAGAATGGACTTGTTTGCCTTGTCGCCCTCGTCGGTGTTGGCACTGGTGAAAACAGGGGGAACCATGCCCATGGCAAGGAGCTTCTCGGTAGTGTTGGCAATGACCAGATTCACCAAGGTCACATCCAGCACGGAGGAGGTGGGAGCGATCTTCTGCTTCATGCCGTCTAAGAGGATGGAAGCATCCCCTACCTCACCGCAGTTATCCAGAACGAAGTCGCAGACCTGATACAGGTTCTTGCCGCCGGAATGACGGGAGGTCACATTGGTGGTATGGTTCATAGAGGTAATGGCAACGGTAATGGCTCCACGCTTCTTGGCTTCCAGAGCTGCGTCAATGACAGCACAGTTTCTGCCGGAGTTGGAGATCAGGAAAAGCACATCCCCTTCTTCAATGGCGGTATGGGAAATGACCACATTACCCAGACCCTCTACACGCTCGTAGCTGCTGGACTTGGCTCCGCCCTCGTGGAGCATCAGATCGGATTCCAAAATGGGGCTGATGCAAGCCAGACCGCCTGCACGGTAGAAGGGCTCCTCACAGATCATGTGGGAGTGGCCGGTACCGAAGAAATACAGCAGATGGCCGTCAAAAATCGCCTTGGCACAAATTTCGGAAACCTTGTCAATGACCTCTTCCTGGGTGTTCTCCAGCTTGTCCAGAAGGGCACGAATGTTTGCTAAATACTGCTTGTTCATAGTAAATCTCCTTTGTTTAGAGCTTATTTCAGAAGGGATGCGATGAGGTCGATGCAGGTCAGCAGACGCTGCATCAGGGTACTGACACGGACATATTCCTCAACGGTGTGAGAGAATTCGCCCTCGGCACCCATGCCGTCTACTACGGGAGTGCCGATGGAGGCTACGAAGGAGCCGTCACTGCCGCCGCCGTGGGTCCTGCCTACCAGCTCAAGTCCGTTGGCCTCTGCTGCCTGACGGGCAAGCTCGTAGAGCTCCTTGGAGGCTTCTGTCTGCTGCATGGGGGGACGGATGGCAACGATGGTCAGCTCAGCACTGACATTGTCTACACCGGTTTCTGCAGTGAAGCTGTTGAGCTTCTCTAAGACCACATCGGTCAGAGCGGGATCGTAGAAGCGGACCTCACCGATGCAGCTTGCATCGTCGGCAACGATGTTGCCCTTGTCTACACCGCCTACCATGCCGCCGATGTTGATGGAGATGCTTCTGTCATCATCACGGAGGGTATAGAGCTTGGTAATGATGTTGCACAGGCCCTGAATGGCACTGAAGCCCAGGTGATAATTCACACCGCTATGGGCTGCAACACCCTTTGTACGGACACGGAAGGTGATCAGACCCTTACGGGCTACGGTGCAGTAGCCGGGCTTGGAGGGCTCCATGCACAGGCAGGCAACAGACTGCTTGCCTAACTCCATGATCATCTCACGACTCTGCTTGGAGCCGATCTCCTCGTCACAGTTCAGAAGTCCGCAGAGGCAGTAGTCCTCAGGGAGCTTCCCGGCGAAATTCCTCATGATCTCAAGGATCATCAGATCGCCGCTCTTCATATCCAGGACACCGGGGCCGTAGAGCTTGTCGCCCTCCCGACGGAAGGGGCGTTTTTCTACGGTGCCTACATCGAAAACGGTGTCCATATGCCCCAGCATCAGGATCTGCTTGGAGCCTGTTCCCAGACGGCATTCCAGCAGGTTACCACCGCTGCGTTCATGGGTGATGACCTGACAGCCGACGGCTTCAAACTCTGCCTTCAGCTGTGCGGACTGGAAGTCCAGACCTTCCTTATAGCCGCTGGGGGTATCAATGTTTACATAGTGCTCCAGACGAGCAAGGAAGTCGTCCAGAGTGGTTAAATTCTTGCGTTCTGTACACATTCTTTTGCACTCTCCCAAACCTGCCCACGGGACTGGGGTAAGTACCGTGAGGCAATATCTTCATAGCTGCTGTCTACGCTCAGGGGCTTGCCGCTGGGCAGATAGCCGTCATAGCCGCCGGTGTAGCATACTACATATACGGGCTTCCCGGCTGTCTCTGACAGAATACATTCTAACTCCTGACCGTCCTTGTTGTCAACCTCAAAAGGCAGAGAAAGGAGCAAATAGGGACCAAAATCTACAGCGCTGACACGAATGGGGCGATCCTTCTCCGCTCCCACGGCGCTGCGTTCCAAAACCGCAATGCGGGAATCGTATTCACGGCGCATCTGGCTGTCTGCACAGGCCTCTGCCTTCTCACGCAGGGCAGTGAGCAGTGCGGTCCGTTCCTCTCCGTCCAGACTGGCTGCACGGCTGAGGTAAATGGTCTGCTGAGAAGCACGGATCCGTTCGCCGAAGCTCCTGTCCCATGTATAGTCGGCGTCTGCAATGGCTCTGCCCAGAATGCCGCCGATCCGCTGCAGCTCCTCAGGGGAGGAACCTTGACGGGTGAAGCGGGTGGACAGGTCTGCACAGGCTCCGTTGAGGAAGATGCAGCTGTTGCCCTCGGGGAGGACTGCGGCGGCTGCACCGGGAATGTCCTTGGAGAACAGGGTGTTCTTCTCATCCAAAATGGTAGGATGGCAGGCGAAGAGGCAGAAGGACAGACTGTCCTTCTCTCTTATCAGCTTGGTCACATGGACGGGCATGGGGAAGTCTGCACCCTGCCGTCCTTGATTCCGCAGGGATGCCACGCCGACTGCGTGGGTATGGGCGACCTTGGGCTCACAGGGAGCCAGGTCAAAGAAGGCTGCCTTAGCTGCCTGAGAGGTCTGCTCCAAAAGGAAGTCCACAAAGGCTCTGTCATAGGTACTCCCATTATGGAAAATATGGGAGGGAGCACTGTGGGTATGGGTGGAGCTGACCCAGATCTGATCCTCCTCTAAGGTGGTGGCATCGCAGATGGTGCTGCGAACCTCTCTGCAGAGCTGAGAATCCACACCCAGCACATCGAAGGAGCAGAAGGCGAAGAGCTCTGCGTAGGAATCCTCTAAGATCAGGACGGAAACATAGAGCTCGTCTAAGGTTCCCGTGGAGGGGGCAGTGCGGCGGTCGAAGCCTGCCATGAACATAGGCTTCTGAGGGGTGATCAAGGCTCTACCGAAGCCGGCTCTCATAGCATGACCCCCTTTGCGTTGACTAACAGGGCATCGGCAGCTTCATCCAGACCACGGGCATGGAGTGCCAAGGCTGCGGCGGCTGCTGCGGGATGGGCTTCCAGGCCGCACATGGAGCAGATGGGGGAGCCTTCGGTCAGGAGTCGCTGCTCCAACATGGGATAGAGGGCACGACCGGGCTGCACCAGACTGCCGGAGAACACTGCAGGCAGGGGCTTGGGGCAGTCGGAATTCAGAGCCGCTGTGGTCACAGCCAGAGCGATCTCGTCAGCGGTCTCCTCCAAGAGGGCCTTCGCCGTGGGGCTGCCTGCCTCGTAGAGCTCGAAGACGATCTTGCCGCAGGATGCCACATTGCTGCGGTTGTCCCCCTGCCGCAGGGCACGGAGGATGCCGAAGGGGCTCTCTGCCTCGTAGTGGGCAAAGATCCGATCCACGAAAGCCTGTTCCATAGGCTCTCTGCCGTCGTACATACGGCATACCTTCCGCAGGGCACGGAGGGCGACATCATAGCCGGAGCCCTCGTCACCTAATAAAGGACCCCAACCGCTGACGCGGGTGAAGCCCTCGGTGCTGCAAACATAGGTAAGGGCACCGGTGCCTGCAATCTGAACGACTGCGGGGGCCTCGCGGACTGAGCCGTACCATATCGGATAAATATCACTGTCACACAGCACTAAATCTGCATCAATGCAGGTGCTGAAGAAGGGGACGTGTGCATCCCCATGCTGTAGGAGAATGGCTGCAGATGCCATATAGGCAGCATCCAGCCGTGCAGGTGCAAGTCCTGCCTGAGCAAATGCCTGCTCAGTGGCGGTACGAACAGATTCTGCAGCCAATTCCTTGCCGCAGTACAGATAATTAGAGGGGCCGCCTATGCCCGTACCGAGCAGGCGGCCCGCTTCATCGGTCAGGACGCAGGCGGTTTTTGTACCGCCTCCGTCGTAACCAGCGAATAGCTTCATATGTTATTCACCTTTCCGAATGGGAAAAATTTTGGATTAGCCCTTAACTGCACCGGCCTGGATGCCGCCGACGAAGAACTTCTGGCAAAGCAGGAACACGATGAGCAGGGGCAGCATTGCGATGGTCATACCTGCGCAGAGCAGACCCCACTGGGTAACATTCTGACCCTGGAAGAAGCCGATGGAAACCTGCAGAGGCATCATTTCGACCTTCTTACAGACGATCAGGGGCCACATGTACATATTCCAGGACCACATAGCCTTCAGGATGGTCATGGTAGCAATGATGGGCTTTGCAATGGGCATAACGATGGTGGAATAAATGCGGAAGTCAGATGCGCCGTCGATCTTAGCGGATTCCACAAGCTCCTTGGAAACACTCAGGAAGTGGGAGCGGAACAGGGTGATACCCATACCGGATGCCAAGAAGGGGACGATCTGTGCTTGATAGGAGTTGAGCCACTTCAGCTTGGAAATGATGATATACTGGGGAACCAGAGTAACATAAGAGGGGATCATCAGGGTTGCCAGAGCTAAGAAGATCAACAGATTCTTGCCGGGGAAGTCCTTAAATGCAAGGACATAAGCAGCAAGGGAGTCAGTGATGATACCGCCGATGGTGATGGCAATGGTAACGATCAAGCTGTTCATCAGGAAGGTACCCATGGTCAGCTGATCATTCAAGCCGATCTCCTTGGGGAAGAACCATGCTCTGGAGAAGTTCTCAAAGGTGATATCATGGGGCAGGAGCTTTGCGGGGGGGATCAGTGTGTTGGGGGAGAATGCGGTGGAAAGCATCCAGAGAAGAGGAGTGAGCATGAAAATGGTAATGATGATCAGGATAATGTTCATACCGATGCTCTTGACCCGTTGAGATCTCTTGTAGGACTGAGTATTCTTATCGGATAATGCATTTTTAGGTCTACTCATGGTCTTACCTCCTTAATCTTCGTCCGTCAGTTTCTTCTGAATGACGGTGAGGATGCTGAGAATCACAAAGATTACCACAGAAATGGCACTGGCCTTGCCCATGGTACCACTCTTGAAGCCTTCGTCATAGAGGAAGGTGATCAGGGTAGAAGTAGAGCCGAAGGGGTCGCCGCCATTGGTGATTATGTTAACAGGTGTAAAGACTTGGAAGCTGCTGATGGTCTCAGTAGCCAGCAGGAAGAAGGTGGTGGGCTTCAGCAGGGGAGCAGTGATCTTGGTGAGCTTCTTCCAGGGAGTAACAGCGTCAAGGTCGGCGGCTTCGTAAATGTCATCGGAAATGCCGCACAGACCACCAAGATAAATGATCATAATGTAGCCCAAGCTCTTCCACATGGAGACCAGAATGATGACGAACATTGCCCATGTGGGATCTCCAAGCCAGTTTACCTTTTCGAATCCGAGGTTCACTAAAAGCTGGTTGACAACGCTGGCGCTCATGTTGGAGTTGAACAGGATCTTGAAAACAGAAGCGACAGCAACCATGGAGGAAACATAGGGGATGTACAGGGCGACCTTATAGAAGGTCTTGTGCTTAATGAGCTTGCTGTGGACCATAACAGCCAATAACAGGCCGATGATCATAGAAACGGGTACGGTAAACAGGGTGAACACGCCGGTGTTCTTCATAACCTGCCAGAACTTGTCACTGGTAAACAGACCCTCATAGTAGTACAGACCAACAAACTTAGGATCCTTGTTAATGCTGGACATACTGTACTTACAAAGGGAGAGATAGAAGGACTGGATGGTAGGCCAGAAAATGAAAACGCCGAAACATACAAATGCGGGGATAACATAGAGATAATATGCGGCTTTTTCTCGTCTGCTTGCAACGATCATAGGGTCATCTCCTTGTATCAGTTTGTAGAAAATCAGTATTTGACGGGCGGAAGATAGGAAAATCTGTATGTATGCCAATGGCAAACCTGATTCCCTAATCTGAAAAGTACACAAAGAAGGAGTTGTGCACTTCCTTCCACTGATTCTTGTGTACCTTATTCTCTGCTATATGTCATAAAAGGGCAGAAAATAGAATTTTGGAACCCATTCTGCATTTCTCGGCATGCAGAATGGAGTTCCTAATGCAAGTGGAATTCAGTAGGTGCGGTGCCGTATTGCGGTTGCCCACAATACGGCCCGCACACAGGATTCGCTTATGTGATCAGAACCTCCTCAGGGGAAGCTTGATCGGGGTTTTTAAGTAAGAGATTCGATTAGGCGTTCATCTCTGCGATCTTCTCGTTGATACGGGAAGTAACAGCTTCCTGGTACTCTTCGATGGTGCACTCACCAGCGATGAGCTTCTGGATCTCTTCCTTCAGGATGGTGCCAACACCGGGTACGCCGTAGTTGTCGAAGTAGTGAGCACCCTGCATGGTAGCAGCGAAACCAGCCTGGATGGGATCGTCAGCGAAGAAGGAGTCAGCAGCAGCCTCGGTGTTGCCGGGGAAGAAGCCAACGTTCTTGCAGTAGATAGCCTGTGCCTCTGCGCCCATCAGGTAGCTGAGCAGCAGACCAGCTTCTTCTACATTCTCAGTGGTAGCGGGAACAGAAACAACGTCTGCACCGCAGTAGCAGGTAGCATAGGTCTCGCCAACCAGAGGAGCAACGCCCAGCTTGTCAGCCCATGCGATCTGGCCTTCTTCTACGGGCTCAGCAATGATAGCCTGTGCGTAGTCGACAGCAGCGATGAACATTGCGCACTCGCCGTTGACGAACATCTGCAGCAGAGCAGTGCCGTCCATGGTAGCAGCACCCTCGGGGGTGACGCCAGCCTCAAAGAATGCCATGTAGTCTTCGATGCCCTTCTTCCATTCCTCGGAATCAGTGCCGGGGGTCATGGTAGCGGGGTCGATGATCTTAGCACCGTAGTTCCATACGAAGTTCAGGTACTGCTCGGAAGTGGTAGCACGAGTGCCGAGGCCGTAAACCTTCTTGCCGTTCATGTCGCCGGTCAGCTTCTTAGCCATCTCCAGCAGATCAGCATGGCTCATGCCTTCGGTGGGATACTCAACGCCGAAGAAATCAAAGATTTCCTTGTTGTACAGCATTGCACGAGTGCCGCCGTACAGGGGCAGGGACATCAGCTTGCCCTGCATGTCGGGGTTGTCGTTGCCGCTGTAAACGCAGTTGTTCAGCAGAACCTCGGACAGAGTAGCCTTAACTTCTTCGCTCAGCAGGTCGTCCAGGGGCAGCAGGTTGCCTTCGCCAGCCAGCTGGAAGTCCAGGGGGGAGCCGAGAACCAGAACGTCTGCGCAGTCGCCGCCGGCGATAGCAGTCTGGAACTGGGTGTGGGGATCCTGGGACCAGGGAATAGCCTGATAGTCAACAGTGATCCAGGGGTACATCAGCTCGAACTTGTCGAGGAGCAGACGCATGATGGAGGAAGCGCCGACAGTGTCGCCGCCTGCCTGCCAGAAGGTCAGGGTAACGGGTTCCTTCTCCTCAGAGGTGGAAGCAGTGGTGGGTTCCTCAGTGGGGAGAGTTTCGGTGGGTTCCTCAGTGGTAGGAGCAGCAGTGGTGGTGGGCTCCTCGGTTTCCTTCTCGCCGCAGCCAGCAAACAGGCAAGCTACCATGCAGACTGCAAGAAGAAGAGCGATGAGTTTCTTCATTGAAATTTCCTCCTTATTTTCTTGTCAAGGTTGAATTTTATATCAATACCCTTTCGCCTTCGAGAAGCGGGCAAAGGGGTACGGATATCAAAAAAGCACAGTGGCATTCCTATAGTATATATTGAACTATACAACAGGGCATACCACTGATATAATAATATACCTCTTTCGTCGTTTTGTCAACAAAAATCGAACAACAGAATGACCAAAAATATTGTGGGATTCCTTGTCAGATTGCTACACAATTTGTTCAAATTAACAAAGCTGAAGGTAAAAATTCTAAGAAAACCCGTTCTTTAGGGTAAAAATCTGTGAGTGACACTATCGATATCGGTAAATCTTTGGTGAAAAATAAACAATAGGTATGCAGCAGACCGCTATGGAGAAGGTAGGGATCGCGTGGACAGTTGACAGTTGACAATTGATAGTGGAATCCCCGAACGGGAGGGCTTTTAAATATGGGCTCCGCCCGGAGTCGGTCAAATTCCGATTTAGGCTATCACCTTTAGTAAGGTAGATACAAAATATAGTCTCAACCAACGACAGCAACTAAAAGTCGATCAAAAATCGCACCGCCAAAGGATCTGCGATTAAAACGATAGCAAAACTCACTGAGATAC